>JAYTFV010000651.1:0-4998 GCA_043734065.1 Planctomycetota bacterium | reverse complement strand
CACCGGTGGCCACCGGTGGGCTTTTTGTGTTTCACTCGTTCCCGAAGTTCCGCTTCGTCGCGTCCCAGACCACCACCTCGAACTCTCCCGCAAGGAACGGAATGAATTCCGTTCGACGATGCTCGGCTGACAGGTGTGGCTCCACGGTCTATCCTGCGGCTCATACGCTCGGTTCATTGGAATACCCCCGCTGCGATGGGAGTCGCGGCGTCTCCCTGGAATGAGTCCATGCTGCTCTGGTTGATCGATCGGTTTGCTGTGTCGCCCGCTGCGGTTGCATCGCCATTGTCTGGATCGTCCCCGGTGTTTCTGACAGCCCGCATTGGTCTGGCCGCTGTGGTGTCGTTTCTGGCGGCGATTCTGTTGGGGCCGAGGTGTATTGCCTGGCTGCGAGTGCGGTTCAGTGAGCGGATCGACAGTGCCTCGTCGCGGCTGAATGAGTTGCATGCCGCGAAGGCGGGGACGCCGTCGATGGGGGGCGTGTTTCTCGCATTGGCGATTGTGATCTCGGTGCTGGTCTTCGGGAACCTGGCCAATGCCCGCGTGCAGTTGGCGCTGTTCGTGACGGTGACGTTTACGGCGCTGGGCTGTGCCGATGACTGGATCAAACTCACGACCAAGAAGCGGGGCTTGACCGCTCGGCAGAAGCTCTTGGGCCAGTGCCTGCTCTCGGCCCTCACCGCGACTTGGCTCTCCCGGATTCAGTCTGAGTCCCCCCTCGGGACAGCGTTCGTGTGGCCGCTGGGCTTCGGGTCGTTTCCGCTGGGTGTGGTGTTCATCCCGTGGGCCATGCTGGTCATGGTCGGGACATCGAACGCCGTGAACCTGACGGATGGGCTGGATGGCCTCGCAGCCGGGTGTACATTGTTTGCGGGATCGGCCATCACGATGACGATCTATCTGTCGGGACACCGCGAGCTGGCGAGTTACCTGGGCATCCCGCACTTCATCGGGGTGGGAGAGCTGGCGGTGCCACTGAGCGCGATGGTCGGAGCGGTCCTCGGATTCCTGTGGTTCAATGTGCATCCGGCGCAGGTGTTCATGGGCGATGCGGGGTCACTTCCGCTGGGAGCATTGCTGGCGTTGGGAGCCCTGGCGACGCGGCAGGAGCTGCTGCTCGTGATCGTCGGCGGCGTGTTCGTCGCCGAGACTCTCAGCGTGATCTTGCAGGTCGGCAGCAACCGCCTGCGTGGTAAAAAAATCCTCGCCTGCAGCCCGCTGCACAATCACTTCGTCTTCGCCCAGGTGCCCGAGACGCGGATCGTCGTGCGGTTCTGGATCGTCTCGGCGATCCTGGCGATCCTCGGGCTGGTGAGTTTGAAGTCGCTCTGATGTAGCCACGTTCGCCAGAACGTGGGCAGCCGTAACCCGCGTTTGAATACGGGTTCAGAGCTGAGACTTCCGAAGTCTCGAAAGACTTCGGAAGTCTGTTGGCACCCGCGAACGCCGAGACCATTCGCCCGCGTTCTGGCGAACGCAGCTACGGGGCTACCGCACCCCGATCAACTTCAGAATGACCGGATCGATCAAACTCGTCGCCACATGCTTCGCCACACTGAAGTCATGGTGCGAGCTATGCTCATGCGGCACCGAAACGATGTGCGCCCCTGCCGCCGCTGCCGCTTTCGTGCCGTTGTGGCTGTCTTCGAGAACGAGCATCTCATGCGGCTGAACGCCCATCCGCTGGGCAGCTGTCAGGTAGATTTCGGGATTCGGCTTGCCATGCGTGACATCCTCGGCGGTTAAGTGCATTGAGAAGCGATGCAGCAGGTCAAAGTGCCCGAGCATCCGCTGCATGTAGACCCGGTCGGATGAGGTGGCGACCCCCTTGGGCAACTGGCGGGCCTCAATGTGATCGAGCAGTTCGAGCAGCCCCGGCATCGTGCGGAGCTTCGTGACCAGCAACCCGTCGAAAATGCTCTCCGATTCGGCTTGCAGGTCATCAATCGAGTCGGACAGGTCCATCATCTCGATCATCGCGCCGAACGCTTCACGAGCCCGCCGACCCATCATCTGGTTGAAGAGAGCCTGCGTCGCCACCTTCCCCCGTCGCCGCAAGAGCTCATGACCGGTCAGGTGAAACACCTCTTCGGTGTTCACCATCAGGCCATCCAGATCAAACACCACAGCTCGAATGAGAGACGCCACAGCCATCACAATCCCGGAAACGACTGACGCGAACTCGACCCGCACGCACGAGAAGAGCAGCGCCCATCCAGTGAATCATCGGGACCAACCGCCGAGGACGCAACACCGGGGCGAGAGAGTGAGTACGACGGGTCCATTCGCCCCTGGGAGATCATCGCAGGCGATGAAGTCGCTGCGTTCGCCAGAACGCGGGGAGCCCGCACTCTGGCGAGTGCAGTTACTTCACACGTTGAAATGGGTCGACCAGTAGTCGCCCACTCCTGGTCTTTGATACAGTCAAACCACAAGTCCCTCGTCGAAGTTAGCCACTCTCTCTTCGTTGACACATCGCATGGCCGATCCACTCCAGCATCTTCGTGAGGCCCTCAAGGTCTCGCCGGACAATATTCCGCTGCGGCGATTCCTGGCCGAGTCGGTGGCCTCGCGGGGGGAGTGGGATGAAGCGCAAGCCGAGTACCGCAAGGCGCTGGCCCTCGCCCCGGACTCGGTGGAACTCAAGCTGGGGCTGGCGAAGGTGTTTTCGTCGCTGGGGCAATCAAGTGCCGCTTTGGCGATCCTGGAGACGCTGATCAAGATGAGGGACTGTCCAGCGGAAGTCTCGCTGGAGTATGCCAAGCAGTTGGCGGGGACCGGGCGTCTCGACCTGGCAGCGGCTCATTATCGGGGGGCGATCGAGAAGTCGCCCGAGTTGGCCGATCTCGAATTGGCCAAACGTCTCGAGGTCGACGAACGTTCCGATCCCGAAGAGGTCGATGGTCGCCAGCGGATGCGCGATGGCGAAGAGGGGATCACTCCCACCCGCGAACCGGTTGAGCGACCGCAGATTTCGTTCCGCGATGTCGGCGGGATGGAGGCCCTCAAGGAAGAGATCCGCCTGAAAATCATCTACCCGTTGCAGCATGCAGAGATGTACAAGGCATACGGAAAATCGGCGGGCGGTGGCATCCTGCTGTACGGACCGCCGGGGTGCGGCAAGACGCACTTGGCTCGCGCGACCGCGGGTGAAATCTCCGCCGGGTTCATCTCGGTGGGGATCAACGAAGTCCTCGACATGTATATCGGGCAGAGTGAGAAGAACCTGCACGAACTGTTTGAGCAGGCCCGCGAGAACTCGCCGTGCGTGCTGTTTTTCGACGAGGTGGATGCCCTGGCCTCCAAGCGTTCCGACCTGCAAAAGAGTGCGGGGCGGAACCTCATCAATCAGTTCTTGTCGGAACTGGATGGGATTCAGGCCGAGAACGAAGGGGTGCTGGTTCTCGCGGCCACGAACGCGCCGTGGAGCCTCGACGGGGCGTTTCGTCGACCGGGACGGTTCGACCGCGTGCTGTTCGTGCCTCCGCCGGATGAGGTGGCGCGGGGCGAAATCCTGCGCGTGCTGTCGCGCGGCAAGCCGCAGCACGAACTCGACTTCAACCAACTGGCGAACCGCACCGATGGTTTCTCGGGTGCCGACCTCAAGGGGCTGCTCGATCTGGCGATCGATGCCCGGTTGCAGGAAGCGATGAAACAGGGGCGGCCTCAACCGCTGACGACCGCCGACCTGTTGACGGCACTGACCCGAATCAAGCCCTCGACCCGCGAGTGGCTGGCCTCGGCGAAGAACTACGCGCTGTTCGCCAACCAGGGCGGTACCTACGACGATGTCCTCAAGTATCTGAAGCTGAAATGAGCGATTCCCTGCGACGTGCTTCGCTACTGCTCCAGCAGGGGCGTTACGATTTGGCACTTGGAGAGCTGGAGCGGCATCTTGCGGAGAACCCCGAGAGTGCGTCGTCTCACGCTTTGCGCTCGATCTGCCTGACAGAAATCGGACAGTTCAAAGAGGCCGAAGAGGCGGCCCGCCACGCCATCGAGTTGCAGCCGGACTACGCCTTTTCATTTTACGCGCTGTCTCGCGTATTGAAGGCCCGTAAAGACTATCACGGGGCGTACTCCGCGATCGAAGCCGCAATCGAGATCGATCCCGACTCCGATGACTACTGGCTCCAGAAGGCCAGCGTGCAGTTCGCCCTCTATCGGTGGAAGGAAGCCATCGTCAGTACCGATGCGGCTCTCGCGATCGATGCCGAGAACACGGGAGCCTTGCTGCTGCGATCGCACGCTCTGCATGCCCTGGGGCGAACTGCCGAAGCGGAGGCGATGAGCCGCGCGGCTCTGGAGATCGACCCCGATCTGGCGATGGCACACTTCGAGCAGGGCTGGGCGCTGTTGCGACTGGGCCAGCCCCGTCTGGCCGAGGAGCGGTTCCTGGAGGCTCTCCGGATCGACGCCGATCTAGTCCCGGCCCGCGAGGGACTCAAGGAGGCGGTCCGCTCCCGGTTCGCGCCGTACCGCTGGATCACCGGCTATCGCCACTGGCTGAGGCGTTTTTCTCCCCGGGTCAGCGTCGGGATCATGCTGGGCGCGATGTTGGTCATCAACGTCCTGCCGAAGCTGGTGCCGGTAGGCTCTGCATTTCGCGGCCCCGTCATGCTGGTCGTCATTGCGTACGCACTGTTTGCTTACCTCACGTGGATCGCGGGTCCGCTGTCGAATTTCTTTCTGAGGTTCCATCCGCACGGGCGACACGCCCTGACCAAGGACGAGCGGTATGGAACCTACGTCCTGGGAGCGATCTTCGCCGGGGCCGCCTTGTTAGCGACCGGCTGGTTCACGCTTCCGGAGCTCTACGGAGCGGGCATCATGACCTGCCTGGGCCTCGCGATGCCGGGAGCTGCGATTTTCGCGACCGCCGAGGGCAAGCAGCGGCAGTTAGAGCACTTTCGCAATTCCTCTTCACTCGTTTCTCTGGCTTTGCTAGAGTCCCCCCAGTCAAGGAGGACTGCGATGGGGAAGCCTTATTCGGTGGAC
>JAYTFV010000650.1:0-5429 GCA_043734065.1 Planctomycetota bacterium | reverse complement strand
CGACACTCCTTGATGCCCGCGTGTGCCACTGGCGAGGGCTTTGACTCGCCAGTGCCGAAACGCCGGGCCACTAGATGGACGGTTGATGGTCGTGTCAGGCTTCAAGACACTGGCGGTCCAGAGCAACCGCCAGTGGCACCCGGCGTGAAAACTACACCAGGGCCAGTTCGGCACCCACGAGAGTCTGGACTAGTTTCGTCAATTCCCGGTGACTGAACGGCTTGCCGATCAACGCCGTGATCCCCAGATCCCGCTGCAGGAGTTTCTCCGACAGCTCGTACCCCTTCGAGGTCAGCATCAGGATCGGCACCTGATCCAGCCGGGAATCCTCGCGGATCAGGCGGCACAGTTGGAGCCCATCCATCCCGCCGGGCATCTGGCAGTCGGTGATGATCAGATCGGGCGTCTCGCGCCGAATCGCTTCCAGGGCCAGTTCGCCGCTGGGATAGGTCTCGATGTCAAACCCGGCCTTACGGAGGGTCATGTCGAGTGTGCAGGTGATATGGGCATGGTCGTCGCAGGCGACGATGCGGGCCGGAGATTGCGGGAACATCGTGTTCTCCAATGGGGACTGGGAACTCAACACTCAACGCTAGTTCATCCCGCTGGCTGTGCGATGGGAGTGCGGAAAGTATCGCAGAATTGCCTGAGAAACGCCTGAAACTGAGGAGTGTAAGGGCCAAGACCGGATAGAGAGCCGCCTCGGGACATCCGCTACGATTGATTCATTCGCGAGGATCGCTTGTACCTCACGCTGTCCGGAGTGAGCCGTAGCTGCCCCTCGCCAGAGGGCGGGCACACCAGCCAATTCGCCCACGTTCTGGCGAAACGTGGCTACGAAAAACGACCCACGTCCCTCGGGTGAAGTCGATTCAGGGCTTCTTCGGAGGGGTCGCGCTGCTCGGTGCGTTTGCGGCCGGTTTGGGGCCCTCGGGTGGAGCAGTGGGCGGTACTTCCTGAAATGGACTTTCCGCAGCATCGTCCTCTGACTCCTGAAACGGGCTCTTCGCATTCGCCAGTTCATTCGCCAGTTTGCGATCCGCTTCCGTCAACTTCTCCAACGACACCGAGACGGTCGTTCCGTCCTTCTTCAACAGCTTGACCTTCCCGTCCTCCAATCCCGCGAACCTGGCTTCGATCTTGAACTTCCCGGTGTCGCTCGTCCAGGTCCGCAGCTCCTGCTCGTTGCCGGGCGCGGCTGCCTTGCCGGAAGTCGGGGGCGTGGCCGCTGGTTTGGTCGGTTCCGCAGGCGTCTTGGGTTTGGCGGGGGCTGGACTCTTCGAGCCCGCAGAGGGTTTCGGAGTGCCGGTGGCGGGCTTGTTGGGAGTGGCCGGAGTCGTGGCCGGGGTCGCCGCGGGAGCTGCCCCGACCTCGACCAACGTCAGCGGGAAGGTCTTGGTGATCTTCTTCCCCTTCCAGTCAAACTCCACGTCGATAAAGCCCGAAATCTTGGAGGAGACGACCTTTCCGGTCACCTCTTCCGTGGCATAGCGCACTTTCACCGTGTCGCCCTTGGCGTAGGTCTTTTTCTTCTCTTGTGCATACCCGGAAGCCAGCATCAGCCCCAGGCACCCGATCAGCACCGCCAAATAGACACTGATACGAACTCTCATGGTTTTCCCCGAATGGAATTGCTGGAGGATCAGAACGATCCCTTGGGATCATCCTGTTTTTTCACACATACGTCAAGAATTACCTGGTCACGATTTTGAGGGGATCGAACCACGCCAGCGGGGGGGGGACATCTGACACGTCGCCCTTCCAGCCCTTGTTGTCGGCTCGCCCCGGCTCGATAATCGCTGAACTGGGCTCGCTGGGGGCCAGCCAGCTCAGCCACTCCGAGGCACCACATGGCCCAATGCGATCAGGGATACCTCTGCGAGGTCTGCGGCGACGAGGTCGAATTCGTCGAGGGGAGTGATCTGTACCTGCGGTTCATCCTCGGCGAAGTCGAAGCCCGGCAACTCCTCTCCACTCCCGAGCGGCACCTCCGCTGCAATCCGGTGGTGGCCCAGTTCATCGTCGACCCGGCGTTCGAGCCGGTCATCGTCGAGGGGCTGTTCAGCAAGGCCGAACTCGACCCCGCCTCGGTCCGCGAGCGCGAGGCCCTCGTGACCCGCGCCTGGAAGCGGCTGCAGGAGGTGCGCGCCCTCGGCGTCCCGATCTCCGAGTACCCGCTCCCCGAGGTGCTGGCTCGGCGAGTTGCTCGCCGCCCGTGACCCCGAAGTCGAACGGAATTTATTTCGTTCCTCCCCGCATAGTACGCAATGAATTCCGTTCTACGCCACCTCGCTCGCCCTCCCACAAACTTTGAGTATTTCCCGACCCTTTTCGTCCCTCCGATGTAGTAAGCTGCAGACCGCGTCGAACACTGCTGTCGGCACTTCGCGGGCCGTGCCCATTCCACTCGCCAGAAAGAAACTCACCGCCATGTCAGCCACCAGCCAAGCCACAGCGTTGATCGTCGGAGTTGCGGGGACATTGACCGTCGGCGGTGCGATCCTGTTCGGTGCGATGGCCGATGGAATTTCGGGACCGGGGCCAAGGGCTGGAGTGGGAGTCCCGCGGACGGTCATCCAGACGGATGCCGGGCGGGGAAGGTTCGCAGACGAGTCCCGACCTCTGCTCCTGGCTCAAGCGGAGGAGGTGCAACTCCCGGCTGCGGTCGATCAAGCAGACGCTCCCGAAAAGCCCGACGCCACGCAGGATCCGGTGAATGCCGAAGAGCAGACAGGCGACGCACCGGTTCCCGCCAACGAGGCTGCGAACCCCGCCGAGGAACGCATGGTTGCCAAAGTAGATGAACCCGGTGAGGCGAGCGAAGAGTCCTCGGAGGGGCAGGCACGGCTGGTGGCCTCCTTCCGACATCTGAGTGCCAAGGACCAGAAGGTCTACGCAGCGCTGGACAAGGAGATCACCCTGGAATTCCCCGACAACTCGCTCCAGGAAGTCGTAGACTTGGTGAAATCGACATCCGGCATACCGGTTCGCATCGACATGCAAGCCTTGACGGATGCCGGACTCGACGCCGAAACCCGCGTCCAATTTACGGGGACGCATTCGCTGGGAGACGCACTCTCGATGCTCTTTGAGAACGTCAATGGCACTGCTCTGGACAGCTATGTGGAGTACGGCGTGCTGCACATCACGACCGCCGATCAGATGGAAGGGATAAAACGGCTGAGGTTCTACGACCTCAACAATGCAGTGGGTGACGACAGTGGGATCGAGAATCTCGCCCAGGCCGTCGAGCAGTTGGTCGACTCCATTGATGGGGGTTGGAAGATGTCCCAAGTCATCTCGCTGGGCGACAGCCTAGCCATCCGGGCTCCGCTGTCGTTCCACAAGCAGATCGATGAGTTGATCGCTGGCGCGTTGAAACTCGCAGACGCTCGACGCGCCGCCGGTCGACCCCTGCCCGTCGTGCCGACTCCTCTCGGTGGGACTCCTGGATCGGCGACTCAACATGGCACTCAGAGCGCTGGCAGCGGCTTCTTCAGTGTCCCGCCCCGTCACACGGCGAACTGAAGTCGATCAAGCGTGTCGGCAATGTCGCTCCGCGACGCGAATTCAACTCTCAGTCGGACGGGCTTTCCAGCCCGTCCCCGCGCGACCCACCACTTCCAAACACCGACCCCTTGGGACACCCGAAACCGTTTCACGCTCTGGATCAGAAGGGACGGCCTGAAAGGCCGGCCTACTTCCGTGACCGCAGGAACGAAATCAGGTCCACCCACTCCCGCTGGCTCAGCCGCTCCACCAGCTTCTCCGGCATCACGGAGGTCTTCTGCGGAGTGCGGTTCTCGACATCAGCGGTCTTCAGTTCGATGCTGGTCGCCTCGGCGGTGCCGAGGATCGTCTTGCCTTCGTTCTCGAAGACGATCATCCCGGTATGGACCTTCCCCTCCAGAGTTGTCATCACCCAGGTCGTGTACTGCGGCGAGACCTCTTTGCTCGGTTCTAGGATCGACTCGATCAGCTTCTCGGCACTGCACGTTGACCCGACTCGCGACAGATCCGGACCGATCATCCCGCCGCGACCCTCCAGTCGGTGGCACTTGATACAGCCGGGACCGCCAGGGTGTGAGAAAACCAACATTCCGCGCGAGACCGATTCCGCATCATCGGGGTTGGCCTTGGCGGCCAGTTCGGTCCATTCGCGATTCGATTCCGGGTGGTATTCCGGGGAGATCGCCTGAAAGATCTCCTGAACCGGGGCTTCCTTCACGCGGGACTTGAGCGACCGCAGAATCGATTCTCGCAGCTCAGCCCCGGCCTCTTTCTTGAGGTGCCCCAGCCACCAGTCGGTCTCAATTGACGGCTGCCCCGCGAGTCCGAGAAACGCCCACTCGCGCAGGATCGGGGCCTGCTGCGGGTCGTCGGCGATCTGCCGCAGCGTGGCGAGCGACTCGGGGCGGGGCGAGATGGCCAGCGTGCGCAGGGCCTCCTGCTGGATGGCCAGCGGATGCTTTCCCGTCACCATTCCCGCCAGCAGTTCGGCCACCTCTGCCGAGTCCTTCGGGTTCGCCAGGCGAATCGCCTGGATCGCGATCCCCGGCTGGTCGAGGTCCGACTTCAGCAGCGGCAGCACATACTTCGCCGCTGGCGTCTGGTCGAACACCTGCGGCGACTTCCCGTCGAGCATCTCCAGCGACGCGATCGTCGCCAGGAACAAATCCTCGGTCATCGGCTCACTGGCCAGCAGCTTCTCGACCTCGGGCTTAAGGGCAGTCAGTTTGAGTTCGGCGACCGCTTGCACCGTGGACCGGCGCACCGCTGCACTTTCATCGATGAGTCCCAGCGCAGCGATCGGCTCGAACTGGTCCTGCTCCCCTCTCCCCCCGGGAGAGGGGTTGGGGGTGAGGGTTCTTCCGGCGGCTGCCAGCACAAGAGCCTGCCGCAGTCGTGGTTCGAGCCCGGCCTTCGAGGCGAGAGCCTTCTGCATCTGCTCGGTGCGGAGCGTCTCCTGCACCTGGTGAATCAGTTCGGCAAAGACGAACGGGTCTGCGACATTCGCGGCCTTGTTGAGGATCATCACAGCCGCCTTCGGCTGAGTGGAGCCGAGGCTGCGGATGAGCGGGGTCAGAGCGCGCATGGCGCTCAGGATGTACTGCGGGTCGTTCCCCTCGGGAGCAGCGAGTATTCCTAGCAGCTTGGGGATCGAGGGGACTTGATCGTAGACCTCCAGATAGAGTGTCTGGACCGCGTAATAGGGAGCCGCCTGTGCGGCTGCGTACTGCGGGAGCTGGCGTTCGTGGTCGAGCCCCTTGTGCGGGATCAGTGCCGAGACTGCTTCGTACTTCATGCGCGTCGTGGCGTTCGCATCCTGGGCCAGCGCGATCAGTGGTCGTATTGCCAAATCCGACAACCTCCGGGCTGCCACGCGGCGTTCGGCCAGCTTGGGCGACTTGATGTGCTCCAGCAGTTGC
>JAYTFV010000649.1:0-3357 GCA_043734065.1 Planctomycetota bacterium | reverse complement strand
GACCTACGACCCGATCAGCGGGCCACTGGGAGAGCGGGTGTTTGACATTGCCTGTTCGCCGAAAGACGGAGATGTTTGGATTGCCAGTTCGTTGGGGCTGGCTCGCTACTCCGAGGAGAGCCAGGTGTGGACCAACTTCACGCGGGCCGATGGGTTGCCGAGCGATCAGATTCACGCCTTGGCATTCGCAGCTGACGGGACGCTGTATGCGGGGACGCAGTGCGACGGCCTGGCCATCGGAAAGCCGGACGACAACTATGGTCACTGGGACGCTGTTCGTTCCTCGCTGGACGATGTGGAGTATCGACAACCGACCGGCAAGGGACTTCCGTCGGACTTGATTAACGATGTATTGGTCGCGAAGGATAATACGGTGTATGTCGCGACGACCCTGGGGCTGGCCAAGAGTAAAGACCGGTGCAAGTCGTGGGAGTACGTGCGGGGCCGGGATTTTGCGGACAAGGTGCGCGGCCGGGCCACGCCGCCTCCACGAAGTTGGAGAGAGCCGGACAAGTCCGTGATGGACCAGCTGCTGCCGGAGGACTTCGTGACTTGTCTGGCGGAAGACGAGGCGGGACGCATCCTGGTCGGGTTTCGGCAGCAGGGGTACTTGGTCGGCGGACCGAAGCCCGGCGCTAGGGTTCATGTTGCTCCGGGGAAGCCGAATGCGCCGCACGACTGGGTGACGGCGTTGCTGCCCGGGGCGGATGGAGAAACGTGGATCGGCGGGTTTGGGCACGGGCTGGGACACACCCCGGTGACTCCCACGCTGGCTGCTCCGCAGGACAAGACAGCTGACGACAATCCGATTGGGCCAGCGGGCCGTAATCGCTTCCCCGTAGAACGGACCCCCAGGTCCGTTCCGCCGCACCCGGCTGCGGCGAAAGCCCCGACCGTGGCGGAGCTGCAAGCCTGGTTGAAGCGAGTGACTGCTGTGCAGGACTCGTCGCCGCCGCCGCCCAAGAGTTGGGGCGTGACGATGCACGATGACTGGACGACGCAGGGGGACTGGTTCGGTCGGATCGGGAATCAGGATGCGGTGCTGTGTGCGGCGTCATCACCTGTGGATATGAATTTCGGTCGATGGTCCGGCCAATTCCAGACGGAGGGGTTTGTCGGACCGCATGGGGCCAAAGGGGAGATGTTGCGGCACTGGATTCACTGGCTGAAATCCGAAGAGCGGCGTGTCCTCTATAACCCGGGAATCGGCTATCGTCGGGAAGCGGAGTGGGACGATCACGGCGAGGTCTATCCGCTGTCCCACGAAGGCCCCGATGTGTGGATCCACATTGAAGTCCCCGAGGGGATCTACCTGGCCAGCCTGTATTTCATCAATCCGAACGGTCACGAGGGGGCCAACCGCATTCGCGACTATCTCATCGAACTCAGGCCGGGGAGCAGCCCCGAGCCGCCCGCGATCTCCAAATCTCCCCCGCTGGCCCGCGCTCGCGTCTCTCACTTCTGGCACGGCGTGTACAAGCAGTTCGCCGTCCGGGGACCGAACAAATACTGGATCAAGATCGCCCGCAACGGCAGCTTCAACACGATTGTCAGCGGGGTCTTCCTGGACCGCCTCGAAGGGAAGCGGGATATCGATGATGAGGGACCGCTCCCCTGTATGTGCTTTGACTACAAGCCACCCGACATGCCCACGTACTGGGAAGACGAAGAGGCTACGGAGGATGTGCTACAGATCGTGAAGTTCCAGGAGACGATGCAGCCGCTGTGCCGCAAGTCCCCGCTGACCATTCCCTGGACCCGCCCATTGCATCTGCTAGCCCATCGCGCGGCCCTCGCCGACAAGACTACCCCCAAAGAGATGATCGCCCACTGGCGGTGGGATCTGCGGCTGTGGACGCTGAAGGACCGCCAGAAGTTCGACGCGGCGATGCGTACAGCGTGGTATCTGTATTGCGAATTGAACCCCGGTTTGGAGAACGAGAAATTGTAGTCGAACGATGGCGTGATCCATCGACTCGCTGATGTCGCATTCATACACTCCCGAAACTGAAGGATGAGCTTGTCATGCACACTGGAAACTCCTATTCGAACCTCATGGTGTTGACCGTGATGGCTTTTGTGTCTTTCACGGTTCTCGTGAGGCCCGCGAGAGGTCTCGCTGCGGAAGGCACCTTGACGGGTGGAACAATCAAGGCACATGTCGAAGACCGAGCGGCCCCGTCATTTCCGAATGAGACGGCTCGGGTTCGCGTCCGCGCTGACTACACCACCCCGACAGCCAGCGCCGAATGCGGCATGATCACCGGTCCGACCTGGGCCTGGTCGATCCGCTCAGTGGAACGACAGAACCCGACGACGATGGCCTGGGAAGCGAGTACCTATCGCCCCAACCTGGGGTACAAGCACCGCCAACGGGCCACGGTTTGGGCACGTTTTCCGAGTGGAGGCGTGTGGCGGGTGACGCTCGATGTCAAAGCGGTATGGGCTAGCGAAGCGTGCGGTTCCTGTGAAGCGACCGATTCCCTCGTCGTTGACTTTCCGGACGTGAGTGATGGCTCGTTTGTCGGAGTGGTGGCCTTCACAGACGAATTCGATGGCCGCAGCCGGACCTCCGCCGGGCTGAAGGAAACAGGAACGCTCTCGGTCCGGTTTGCGCCAGGCACTGTGCTGGCCGATGTGGCTCCGCTAACTTGGAAACTACGTAGCGGCAGTGACTTCATTGACGATTGGGAGGACACGGGTGATGGAACAGCGTCATTTGAGGCCAGCTACAATACCGGACAAGCCGTGTTTGAACTGAAAAGTGGAAAGACCGGCGGCGTGGCGACAGTCACGCTGGATGTTGTGGCCCCCTCGGGAGTGCAGCACACATTTGTGCAGTTTGATCCCGCCAATGGAGTCAATGCTGGAAAAATCAATTTTCACATCTACGACAAGGTCCATCTTTTGCCCAAGAATGTGTCTTTCGCCAACATCACATGCGGGGAAGGTGAAGACCCAGAAGCGGATACGAAAGGAGAATTACAAAGGGCTGCTGTCGCCAGACTTGGTATAAAGTGTCCTCATCCATTAGGCGGACCCTACAAAATCACAATACCCACGAGTTCCACCGAAGGGTCTTGTTGGGAGAGTCTCGACAGAGTCGGTCCGGGGACGATCGAAGAAAATGGGGAGGCTGGATACTTCATTTGGGAAATTCCCCAACAGTGGATCGGCGCGTTCATGACGAGGAACGACTTTACGGTATTGACACAGCGGCACGACTTTGACGGCAAACGGACCATCCGCCTGCAGAAGGGGGGCAGGGCCAGCGCGCACTCTGGGTGGTTAAGGCAATCTGGGTGGACTTGCGCCCGGCTTTGAAATCTGAATAATCACTTCCTGTGAGAGGCTTGA
>JAYTFV010000648.1:0-6124 GCA_043734065.1 Planctomycetota bacterium | reverse complement strand
CCCCCGACCTGTTGCGTGGTCATCCCGTACGTGAGGTTTCCGCCATGTTCCCACACCTCCCGAGAACGGCACCGTCCCGCGCGGCGTGGAGCAGAGCTGTCATGCTGCTACTGCTGCTGCTGTGCAGTTCGGGATGTGTGAAGGTCATGGTCCTCGCGGGCAAGATGATCCTGGGCGATCCGAAAAGGGTCTCGAAGTTTGAAACCACGACCGGCGTCAAACTGGGAGAGGGCGAGAACGGAGTCATCATCCACTGCACGGCACCCCTGAACGTGCTGGCGATTGCCGAGACGCTGCCCGGCGATGTGGAAGGCGAACTGATCCGCCGCATGAAGCAAAAGAAGATGACGATCATCAACTCGAACCGAGTCGTCGAGGCCCTCGACTCTCACGGCGGTCGCTATGACACGCAGGTGCTGATGCACGAGATTTCGGACGCGCGCTTCCTGTTCGAGATCCGAATCGAGCAGTTCTCGATCCGCGAACCCCATACCCCGACGATGTACCACGGTCGCTGCGCGGGGACGATCGTGGGCTACGAGTTTACGGGGGCCGACGCTGGCGAGAAGGATCCTGGTCCGCGCCGCATGACGCAGGTCTTCGAACAGGAGTTCGATGTGAACTACCCCAACGCCCACCCGATCCCCAAAGACCAGATCTCCGAATCGTCCTTTCGCAAGAAGTTCGTCAGCGATCTGACCCTGCGTCTGGGCAACATGTTCTACGATGTCACGTCCAAGGAGCTGTTCTGAAATGACACGAGTCGAGCACACTCCTGCGAATACAGATCACCCGACGACCGTCGCGTCATCCACGGTCGGCAGTGTCGCCTTTCGCTCCGCGAAAGGCCGTTCTTTCGCGGAGCGAAAGACGACACTCCAGCCCGCCCCGCCCTCGACGCGCCGCCGCTGGCTGTGGCTGGCCGGGGCCTGCCTGTCGCTGGCACTGATGGCCGGTTGCCAGCAGTTCGTAGTCCTCAGCTACCTCATCGGGGGACCGCCCTCGATTGAGCCGGACTTCGACAAGGAGACCGGCATCTCCCTGAAGGGGAAGAAGACCGTGGCCGTCGTCTGCTTCGCTCCCCGCGAGATGCTCCTGGAATTCCCGCATATCGACCACGAAATCGCCGCCCAAGTGAGTTTCCGGCTGGGCGAGAACAAGATCGCCATCGTCAAGCCAGACTACGTGCGGGCCTGGGTCGAGTCTCATCCGAAATGGGAACGCGCGGAAGAAATCGGTCGCGAGTTCAAGGCCGACTATGTGATCGAAGTCGAGCTGTCGTCCTTCAGCCTGTTCGAGGGCAGCAGCACGACGCTCTATCGAGGCCGCACCGAGGCCGAAATCCACGTGACCGAAATGGATGAGACCGGAAACGGAGACCGGATGTACTCGAAGGATCTCGACTTCCACTTCCCGATCCGCGTGGCGAGATCGTCGACCGAGCAGGAACTGCTCCCCTTCAAGCGCGAGTACATCTCCCGGCTGAGCGAGAAAATCGGCTGGATGTTCTACGAGAGCTACAACGGGGACACGATTCCCTGGGCGAACTGAGTCGGGAGTCGGGAGTCGGGAGTAAGAATAGCCCCCACTCCCCACTCCCCACTCCCCCACTCTCGACTCCCCCCCTCCGCAGCGGTTATCCTCAATCCCAGGAGAACCGCGCGGTGAACACGCTTCGGAACACGCTGTATGTCAGCCTGACGCTGCAAACCTGCCTCGCTGCGGCGATCCTGGCGGCAGCAGAGGAGGCACCGCTGGCGCTCGCGACCATTCCGCTGGCGCTGTTGTCGCTGGTGTTTATCGATTGGAGTGGGTGGGTGAAACCACCTCGGTTGCTGCTGAATCTGGCGGGGCTGGTGGCACTGGGCTGTGCGATGATCGAGTCCCGCCAGCAAGATCTGGCGGACAGTCATCTGAATCAGCTTCTGGCCGGTGGACACCTGGTCGTCTATTTAACGTGGACGCTGCTGTTACAACAGAAAGACCTGCGGCGGATGTGGTGGATGTTTGCCCTCTCTGTGCTGCAGGTCGCCATTGGATCGGTTCTGACAATTCAGCCGTGGTACGGGGCAGCGCTGTTTGTCTACACGATGTCCGCTGTCTGGACGATGTCACTGCTCAGCCTCACGCGGGCGGCCCTGCTGGCCGATCCCCGAATGCTCTCTCCGGAAGCGGATCAGTCCGATGCCGAGAATTGGATCGCCGCGATTCCCCGGCACCGGAGTTTCGCCCGGAACGGCGTCCGCACTGACGCTCAGGGGCGTTGGATCTCTCCCCGCTTCCTGGGCGGCGGAGTGCTGATGTTTGGGCTGATTCTCCTGGTGAGCATGTCGTTCTTTGTGCTGACCCCCCGCGTCTGGATCGGCAACTTGAACATCTTTGCCAACAGTCCGTTACGGGGTCACGGCGGAGCCACCGGATTTACGGAGCACGTCAAGCTGGGCGACATTGGTCAGGTCATGGAGAGCCACGAACTGGTGATGGAGGTCGAGGTTTTGAACGGCGACACCGGTCGACCACTGGCCCACAGCAAACTTGCTAATGCGGTGGGGGTCGAGCCGCTGTTTCGCGGGGCTGTCCTCGAAAAGTACTCCAGGGGCAGCTGGGAAAAGATCAAGTATCACAATGGCAAGGGAAATGCAGTCCACGATGCACTGTCGCCGATTCGACTTCACATCAGCATGCAACCGATGACTTCTCTCGTCCTGTTTTATCCCGGGAAGATCCTGGGGGCTTTGGGAGAGTACGAAGCATTAACGGAAATGGAGTCGGACTCGCTGTATTTTCACAGGTTCACGGAAGCCTTGACTCGGTCCGATTTGTCGGATGTTGGTATTCCTTATTCCTATACCGTGGCGATTGAACCGCCCAGCAGTGTCTCATTCACGGATGCCGCCGAGCGGCTCTGGACGAAGAACGCCATTCGACTCAATGGGTTTACGGAACGCATGCGAAACCTCATGAGTCCCCCCCCGGAGCGTCTGGCAACACTGGCCCGGCAGGTTCTGGATCGATCGCCCCAGACCGGAGACGCCGACAGCGAGGCCACCGCCCATGTGCTGGAGAAGTACCTCCGCGACTCGAACGAGTTCCGCTACACGCTCGATCTCTCGGTCCAGGATCCCACGATCGACCCGGTCGAGGACTTTGTCTTCAACCGCAAAAAAGGGCACTGCGAGTATTTCGCCTCGGCCCTGGCCTTGATGCTACGGGGCGTCGGCATCCCGTCGAGACTCATCAGCGGGTTCAAGGGAGCCGAGTACAACCCCGCGACGGGGAAGCTGGAGGTGCGGGCCCTCCACGCCCATGCGTGGGTCGAGGGCTTCGTCGATGGAGGCTGGGTCACGTTCGATCCCACCCCCGGCCAACGCGATTCCGAAGTGGCCACCAAAGCCAATGGCACCGCCCCCGACCTCGTCGACCAGACCCGCTCGTTCTGGTTTCAGGGGATGAACTACTCCAAGTCGCAACAGGAGGCCCTGGTCTACGCCCCCTTGCGTCAGGCCGTCGACACCCTCCGGAGCAACTTCTCGGGATTGATGCAGGGGGAATTCCCACTCCTGGATCAGCTCCAGGCACTGGTATCCTCCCCCAGCCGCTGGTTCAGCGGGACGGGAGGTGCGGTGGTGGCCGTTCTGCTCCTGATTCTGGCCGGTCTGTTTTACGCGGCCCGCGCCCTGCGCCGGCGCTGGAAGGGGTGGACCCGCGAGCGCGAGTTGGCCCAGCGGCGGGCCATTACTGTCGAGTTCTATGCGAGGTTGCTCCACCTGTTGCAGCGTTTCGGCCTGACCGAGATTCAGACCCTGACACCCCGCGAGTTCGCCATCCGCGCCGAAGAGCAGTTCCAATCCCGGTTCCGTACGGCGGGCATCACCGGCACCACCCTGGCACTCGTCGAATCCTTCTACGCCGTCCGCTTCGGCGACCAACCGCTCTCCGCAGACCAGTTGTATCTGGTCGAGCAACAACTGGGACAGTTGGAGCTCAGCCTGGCCCCCCCCGTCGAATAGTGCGGGGTTGGAGTCGTGTGCATTCGCCAATTGGCGGTATCCCCATGGATCTCGGTCGCGGAGCGACCGAGCTACGTAGGCGATGTCGTTCCGCGACTCGCATTTCGCGATGTACCGCCAATTGGCGAATGCACCCGCTGGACTCCAACTCCCAGATCAAGCATTGACAAGGCCGTAGCCGCATTCGCCAGAACGTGGGCGACCGGAACCCGCGATCGCCAACCCTCTGTCACCCACCTTCTGGCGAAGGTAGCTACGTTCGCCAGAACGTGGACGAGTGAAGACTCCTGGCCCAGACACACAGCCCCGCGAGTTGCAGCGCCGCCGTCTCCGTCCGCAGGATCTGATCCGCGATCCGCACGCGCCGGGCACCCGCCTGCGTGGCATGTTTCAATTCGGAGTCGCTCCAGCCGCCTTCGGGGCCAATGAGCAGCAGCACCTCGCCCGTCCCGACCGGAACCATCTCCGGCTGGAACATCTCCCCGCGCGGGTCGCCCATGAGCATGGTGGGGAGTGCTTCTGCGGATGTGGCCGGGTTTGTCGGCTTTTGCTCCGCAACCGCATGTCCTTTCGCAGAGCGAAAAGCGACCAGCAGTTCTCCCCACGGCGTGCTCTCTGCCACCTGCATCACCAGATTCCGCCCCGATTGCTTGCACGCTGCCACGACGGCTGCTTGTAGCTTGTCGAGCTTCCCAGCCCCCGGCTCGACGACTGTCCGCTCGGTGAGCAGCGGGATCAACTGATCGATGCCGAGTTCGGTCGCCTTCTCGACCAGCCAGCGGAACCGGTCGCCTTTCGGAGGAGCGACGGCCAATCGGATCGCGGGCTGCGGAGCGACCAGCAGTTCCCGCCGGTCGATGATCCGCACCTCGACCCGCTCTTTTTTGACCAGAGTGATCTCGGCGATCGCCGATTGGCCCCGCCCGTCAAACAGCTCAATTCGGTCTCCGGGTTGTTTTCGGAGAACCCGCGCTGCGTGGTGCGACTCTGCCTCATCGAGCGACAGTGCCGGTTGTGAGAGTCCTGCCGAATGAAAGAATCGATCCATAGGAAACGAACATTCTTGATTCAAGTTCTCTGCCGGGAAATCCGAACCTTGCGAGACACCCCCGTGGCCATCCGATGCCAGACGCACAGAGCGGTCCGAGCGGTGATACCCGATGAACTGTCTCAGAAGTCGGGGCGTGAGGGAATCGTTCAAGACTTCGGAAGTCTGCATCGCGAGAAGGAACTCTCCATGTCCGTGACTGTTCGCCCGCTCAGTACCGCCGGGATGCGGACTGCCAGTCAAGATCATCTCCCGTTCGCCGAAGCAGCCACGGCGGACATGTATTTCCCCAGCGACGCCCACGAAGAGGCCCTCGCCCGGATGCTGTTTCTCGTCGAGGAACGCGACCGCTGCGGCCTCCTGACCGGCTCGGCAGGGACCGGCAAATCGACCGTCCTGATCCGCCTGCATCAACAGCTGCGCCGATCCGGCTGGAAGTCCTGCCGCATCGATCTGGCGGGGATCGATCACGCCTCACTGCTGCACCGGCTGTCTGCGGAACTCGGAGCCAACCCGGCTTCGGACGCGGACCCGCACGACCTGTGGGACCAGTTGGAGTTGATCCTCGCCTCTGCCGCGCGAGTGCAACAGCCATGGGTGTTGCTGTTCGATCACGCGGACCGGCTCCGGCCCGGGGCGTTGTCGTTGCTGGAGCAGTTGCTGCACACGCCGCATGCGCGCGGTATTGTGATGTTGTTTGCGAGTCGCAACGAGGGCCAGACGCCGCTGCTCAAGGCCCTGAGCGAGCACACCAGCCTGCGCATCGAATTGCCCGCCCTCTCCGTTGCCGAAACGCAGTGGTACGTCGAGCATGCCCTCGATCGCGGGATGGTCTCCACGACAGAGTTGACTCGCGAGGCCGTCCGATTACTCGCCCGGATCACCAGCGGAGTGCCGAGGCAGATCAACCGCCTGTGCCGGGCCGTGCTGCTCGCCGCAACTGCCGAACACCGGTCGGAAATCGACGCCGAACTCGTGCTGTCGATCGCCGAGGAGTTGCTGGCTTATCAGGCCGCGTAGCTGCGTTCGCCAGAACGTGGGCTGCCGAGTGTCGCCTTTCGCTCCG
>JAYTFV010000647.1:0-9841 GCA_043734065.1 Planctomycetota bacterium | reverse complement strand
CTGCCCCCTTCGGGGCGTTGTCGTGAACCGTCTTTTCTCGCACAACTCCGACCGGTTTGCTACCCTGCTCCACAACATCCGGGACTGGAACCTGTTCCTGGCGTTCAACATCATCAATGGCTGCACCGAGGGAAAGAGCGGTGAACCGGTTCGCTGGCTGTTCGAGCAGGTCGACGGGAAGGTCGACACACGGCTGAGCGGAGACAATGTGCTGTAATCCGCGCGAGATCGCCAGCCAGCAGAGATTGACCCACCTGCCTGAGCGGCATAGAGTGTTGGACCGGGTTTCGAGGCACCTCGCGAGAGAGCTTCGGTCTCCCGTCGCTCTTGTCGTCCCGTGGAGTTTGTATGGCCAGTCCCGAGAATCCGACCCCCAGCGATCCCAAACGCCATCCGGAGCGGCACTCCAGTATTGGGTTTTGGTACGTGATGGGGGCGGGGGTGTTGATCGCCTTTTGCTGGTATTGGCTGGCCACGCAAAAGCAGGGACAGGAGATCAGCTTCGGAGCGTTTCGCACGGGGCTCGAGCACGGGCAGTACACCTCGAAGAATGTCCATGATCTGCAGTTCGGTCGCTCGTTCATCACGTTTCAAGACCATCCGGAGCCTGTGGGTTCCGGAGTCAACCAATGGCCATTTCGCAAAACGCCAGCCGACGCGGAAGGCTCCGCCGAGAAAATTGTCCGGTCGCACGTCAGCATCGGAGCCCTCCCGGAGCAGTCGCTCGACAAGCTGAACGACGCCCTGCACAAAGCCGGAATCACGGTTCACGGCCAGAAGCCGGTCACCGAGTGGTCCTCTCTGGTCACATTGCTGATGATGGCGATGACCCTGGGGGCGTTGATCTTTTTCTTCCGCCGCATGACCGGGCCGGGGACCGCCATGTCGTTCGGTCGCAGCCGCGGCAAGCTGTTCGAAGGGGAAGAAACCCGCATCACGTTCGATCAGGTGGCCGGGATTGACGAGGCGGTCGAGGAACTCCGCGAGGTCGTGGAGTTCTTGCGGACGCCGGCCAAGTATCAAGCCCTGGGAGGCCGCATTCCGCGCGGAGTGTTGCTCGTCGGTCCACCGGGAACGGGTAAGACGCTGCTGGCCAAGGCCGTGGCCGGAGAGGCGGGAGTGCCGTTCTTCAGCCTGTCGGGTTCGGACTTCGTCGAGATGTTCGTCGGTGTCGGGGCCGCGCGTGTCCGCGACATGTTTGCCCAGGCGATCGAGAAGGCCCCGAGTATTATTTTCATCGACGAACTCGACGCCATCGGCAAGGTGCGGGGCAGCGGGATGCCGGGCGGGCACGATGAGCGGGACCAGACGCTGAACGCCATGCTGGTCGAGATGGACGGGTTTGCCTCGGACCAGAGCGTGATCGTGATGGGGGCCACCAACCGGCCCGAGACCCTCGATCCCGCCCTCATGCGACCGGGCCGATTCGATCGCCATGTCCTCGTCGACCGCCCCGACTACAATGGCCGCGAGGCGATCCTCAAGGTCCATTCGATGCGGGTCAAGATGGCCGACGATGTCAAACTCACCAACTTGGCCAAGATCACTCCCGGCTTTGTCGGAGCCGACCTGGAAAACCTCGTCAACGAGGCGGCACTCCTCGCCGCTCGCAAGAACAAAGACGCGGTCACGATGGTGGAGTTGGAGGAAGCCGTCGAACGCGTGAGCATCGGGTTGGAGAAGACCAGCCGCATCATCAAGGACGACGAGAAATGGAGACTGGCGTGCCATGAATCGGGGCATGCCTTGGTGGCGAGCAGCCTGCCGAACACCGATCCGGTGCATAAGATTTCGATCATCCCGCGCGGGCTGGGGGCCTTGGGGTACATGCTCCAGCGCCCGGAAGATGACAAGCACATGATTACCCAGTCGGAGTTGGTCAGCCAGATTTGCGTGATGCTGGGCGGTATCGCGGCGGAGGAGGCAACCTTTCAGGAAGTCGGCACGGGAGCCAGAAATGACCTCGAACGGGCCACCGATACGGCTCGTCGGATGGTCACTGAATACGGGATGAGCCCCAAGATGGGCCGGGTCAACTACAGTGACTCGCGGCGCTCGCCGTTTCAGTACGGATCGACTTCCGTCGTGGAGAATGTCCACTCTCAGCAGACCATGCGGGAGATCGACCTCGAAGTCAAACGCATCATCGATGAGTGCATGGAAACCACTCGCGAGATCATGCGCAGCCGCCGCGCCGTCCTGGATCAGATCACGAAGGAACTGATCGAGGTCGAGGTCATGGACTCCGTGCGGCTCCAGAAAATCCTGGATGCTCACCGCACCGGCCCGCAGCTCAAACCGGGGACATTCGTCGAGAAGCCGGTCCGGGAGGAGACGCTCATCGAGTTCGGCGAAACATTGCCGATGGCGGAAGGCTCGGCGTAAGTCGCCAATTCAGTCGCCAAGCAGGCCCAGAGGAGGCCACCCCTAATTGCCTGGTCAGGGCTTGATGGCGGGGGTTGGAGTCCCGCCTTCAGGCTGCTCCGGAGCAGGCGAAAGCCTGGACTCCCACCCCCAAATCCACCTTTGACGAGGCACTCGTGCTGCGTCAATACGAAACTTGGGTCGTGGGATGCGGCCCCAGTGTGGCGAACCCCCACATCGAGCGTCTTTCGGTCACTGCTTATCGCGCGCTCCAGGTCAGCAGTCGCTCCAGGTCTCCGAGTTGTTTCAGCATGCGCACCCGCGCGAGTGAGCTGCGCGTGCCGAATGCGGGTGAGTAGGCGTGGTTGTGATCGACGATGGTGACGGCCCCGACGAGATCGTCGAACGTCCACGCGGTGCGGCCTCGCGACGCAGCCAGCCACTTCGTGATCCACAACATCACCGACACGACCAGGACCATCGTCCGCAGGCCGTCGATCAGCGACTCCCCATACGCCGCCGGTCCGCAGAGGTGCAGGCCCTGCACCTTCACTCGCAGATAGCGGGTCAGCAGCGCGTCCATCTCAGTCGTCAGTCCCCCGAATGACTCGTCGAGGGTTGCAAACGGGACCGCCGAGAGGCTGCGGTGCGGTATCGGGGTCAGTCCCTTTCCGCGAGCGAAGCGAATCCCCGACCAGAAGAAACCCCAGCGCATGCGCCACGTCGGCTTCGTGGCCAGCGTGTCGTGCCGGGTGTATTGACCGGCGGCCAGGCGGAAGAGTTTGAGGCCCGTTCCCGTGGGCTCGCGGACTGCGGCATCCCCGATGCGATGCTCGCACTCGGCATACAGCAACTCGATCATCGCCGTCAGCTTCTCACCGGTCAGGTGCTGGAGCGGTGCCTGCTCGAGGAGCGAGCCCCACTCCAGCATCCGCCGCAGCCGCAAGACCAGTGGCGTGTCCGCGATATCCAGCATGGCATCGAGGGCATCGACGCACTCCAGAAACTCGGGCCAGGCGACTTTCTGCCCCGACACCAGTTCCGGCGGCTCGCTCCCCGTGTAGTTCTGCGGCAAGACCAGTTGGGCGAGTTCGCGGAGCTCAGTCTCTTGCTGAGTCACAGGTCGACCGAGGTTCTTCACGACCGAGGGGCAACTGAACCGCAGGCTGACCGTCAGTCCCTCGCCCGCCGGATGAAACGCATACGGGTAAATTCGGCACGCCAGCGGCTTAGCGGCCTCGCCAAACTTCCCATGAATCCGGCACAGCCCGCGCTCATCGAGAAACACACACGCTCCGTCTGCGCGCGTCGCCAATCGCTTCTGTCCGCGCGGTCCGTCGGCCACGAACAGCTCTTTCTCGGCGGGCCAGTCGGGCAGATCGACCCATTGCTGGCTCACGATCCGTTGCTCTTCGGCGTCAGTAATATAGATTGCATGTTGCCGACAGCACCCGCCACAGTTGTGACAGCTCCAGTTCTGGATCGTCGGCAGTTCGAGCGTCAGGCGGGTCATCGTGGGGTTTCATGGGGAGACAACCGGATGTCCCATGATGTCTTGAAACACCAAGAGCGACAGTGGCCCCACTCACCGGAGACGCTAGTGGTCCACCTACTTGAAGATGAGGGGTAGCTGCGTTTGTCAGGACGCGGTGAGCCCGCACTCTGGCGAGTGCAGCTACCATACCACTTGAGATTGGTGGAACGCTACAGCGATTCAAAATCGGGCCAGTCTTCGCTCACGGCGAACGACACCACCGGGGCTTCGGCGGCCTTGTCGACTTTCCGGCTGGGGCGGCGGTTTGAGACGGTTTCCAGACCTTCGTAGGTCATCTCCGGCAGCAACTGATTGATGCGGATTTCGATCTGGGTCAGTTCGTCCCCCTCTTCCGAGGTCACGAACGTAAAGGCCCGCCCGTTGCTCTCCGAAGAGATGCGGCCCGTGCGGCCCACGCGGTGGACGTAATCATCTGACGATTGCGGCAGGTCGTAATTGATGATGTGCGAGATGCCGCTGACATCGATCCCGCGACCGACCACATCGGTCGCGATCAGCAGTCGCAACGACCCGTCCCGCAACTGGCGGAACACGCGGTCGCGTTCCCGCTGGGGCAGGTCGCCGTGAATGGCCTCCACGTTCCGCGTGAGCCGTTTCCCCAGCCGCATGTGCAACTTGTCGGCTCCGCGTTTCGTGCGGCAGAAGACGATCGCCTGCTGCGGGCGTTCTTCATAGAGCAACCGCACGAGCAGCGAGAACTTGCGGTTCTCGTCCACGGTGCAGAAGAACTGTTCGACCAGACTCGGGCCGATCTCGCCGCCGGAGAGGTCGACCATGCCGGGCGACTTCATGTACTTCTGAGCCAGCCGCTGCACATCGCCATCCATCGTGGCGGAGAGCAGCATCGTCTGGCGGTCGGTGGGACACTTGCGGAGGATGCGTTCGATGTCGGGCCGGAACCCGATGTCGAGCATGCGGTCCGCTTCGTCGAGGATGACCACCCGGATCTTCGACAGATTCAGCGCCCCGCGTTGGATCAAATCGATCACGCGACCCGGCGTCCCGACCACGATCGACGGGCAGCGCTCCAGCATCTTCAACTGAGCCCCGATCGACCGACCGCCGACCAGCAGGGCCGGTTGACAGTTGTGCTCGGCAGCGAGCTTGGTCGCCTCAGCCGCCACCTGCTCGCTGAGTTCGCGCGTCGGGGAGAGGACAATTGCCTGGACATCGGGCAGCGAGTGGTCGATCGTCTCCAGGACCGGAATAACGAAAGCCGCGGTCTTGCCGGTGCCGGTGCGTGCCTGCCCAATGCAGTCCTGACCGGTGATCGCGAGCGGAATGAACTCCGCCTGGATCGGCGTGGGGTGCGTGTAACCCACCGCATGAATGGCTCGCATCATGCGTGAACTGAGACCTAAATCATCGAACGTGATCAAACTGGAGCTTCCTGCGGAAATCAAATCCCAAACCTCGAACGGAGAACACGATGTGCATAGGAACAGTAGTCCACTTGCCCGCTGAGGTCAAGAGCGGAACGGGAATTGCTGTTCGTGAGAGTGCGCACGAGAACGGAATGGATTCCGAGCTACGGGAGACGTAGACGCCACTTCTCTGGACTGCGCGAGGTATGAAACACGCAGTAGACCTGAATCGTACCGCCGAGATGTTCGTCGAAGACGGCGTAGGGAAACCGCCGTACCAAACTGCGGCGGCAGCCTTTGTGAACCTTCACAAACATTTCCGGGAACCGACAAATCTCTTGCACACAGGCGTCCACACAACTGAGGAACTCCTCCCCCAGCCCTTTCGTACCACCCGTATGCCTCGTCGAGATCCTGAGCGGCCTCTGGCGAGATCACGAGTTCAGCGGCCATAGCGACTCCGGATTCTCCGCTGGACTTCCTCCCAATTAAGTCCAGATGCCGGGTTGCTCTTCAAGTTGGCCTGCCGCAGCTCCAGTTCCTCCACCTGCCAATTCGCAATCGGTACATCCGAGGGTGTCGAGATCCTCCACCAGTTGGAGTTTCTCCGAGGGACTCAAGTCGAATACGGAATCAATGCTTTGGTTCATGGAAACCTTCCCCGTCAGCCACTTTGAACCCCACTGGCTCGCGCTTGTGAATGTTCGATCTTTCCGCAGCGGCTGTCAACGTCCTGCCACGACGTTGCAGTGCTGGTCGTTCAGCTGTGCCGAACGATCCGGCTGAGTGACCAGATGCGGTTCACGGCTCGCTGGCTTTTTGAATCTTCAGCAGGGCCTCGGCAGCGGCGGTGCGGTTGTAGCTCAACGGGTCTTCGTCGCGAGCCTTTTCCAACGCTGCGATGGCTGGCTGGGCGAGTGTCCCAAGATCACCCAACGCCTGCATTGCGGCCCGTCGAATGTCGCCATCCCCATGATCCAATCCCTCAATGAGGATGGGCACCACGTCCTCGCCCCCGATTTTGCCCAGCGTGTCGGCGGCCAGCCACCAACCTCGCTTCGGTTCTCCATTGAGTTCTTGACGGAGTGCCGGGATGGCGTCTTTCGCAGCTGGTCCGAAATCACCCAAAGCAGAGGCTGCTGATCGCCGGACTTCGTTCTCCGGGTCGTTCTTGAGAATATCGATCAGGACCGCGATTGCTTCCGGCGACTTCGATCCGATCTCCCCCAGCGTGCGAGCTGCGATATGCCTCATTGTCGGGTCTTTGAGTGCGACGAGTAGTATCGGTGTGGCCGCCTGTGCCTTGGGCCCCATTTCTCCCAGGGCGGACGCGGCATGGCTCGCTGCTGCCTCGATGTCAGATTGTTTGATCTGGCCTCTTGGTCCCGCCTCCGCCTCGTCTTTCATTTCCAAGAATGCGGCCAAAGCTCGGACACGTTCCTCGGAAGCTCCCGTGATCTGGATCAAGGAGATACGGGCGGACACACGGAGAGAAAGTTTCGGGTCATTCGTCGCGGCACTTTCGAGATCATCCACAAAATCACTCGCCGCAGGGCCCACGATACCGAAACCATCGATCGCCACCCGCCGCACGAATTCGTCTGAATCGGTCAGCAGTGGACAAAGCATGTGGGCCAATGCGTCGTCGGCGGGCCCGATCCGCGTGAGGAGTTCGGCGGCCACACGCCGGTCGTGGCCGTCACGCCAAATCACGCGGCGTTCGAGCCAGGGAATCGCCGGTTCTCCAATCCGGACAATCAGATCTTCGGCCATGCGTGCATTGCGACGCGCGATACCGCCCCAGCCGGAGAGTTTGAAGAGCGGTTCAACCAAGGGATTAAGGTTTGCGGTGGAACGTGTCTTGAGTAACTCTGTCAGTTCTTCCAGCGCCTCAGTGTGTCCTACAAAAACCTCTTTGCGGAGCCGAGTCGCAAACTCGGAAACGAGTTCCGGTTCGAGGGGTTTCAACGGTCCGGGCTCCGCTCTGGCGTCGGAAGGATTTCCGACCGTGGGAACATCCCCGTCCGCCCCGCAATCGACTCCGGCCACATGGTGGATCACGCCCTCGCGCTCGATGACTGGGCCATCTTTCGGCTCATCCGCCCGAGACGTGAAAGCCAACCCGATGCCCCCCAGCAGAGCCACACAACACATCATCGTTCGCATGAAATCGCTCTCCCGAGAAACCAATCATTCTGACTCGACAGCCACTGAGATTGTAGCGTCCTCGGATCGATCCACTTCTCGCGGGCTGGCCCCGGTTGCCGCTTGAGGCGACCGGGGCGGCGCAGACGAAAACGTATCTTGTCGTGAGAGGTCGATCAAGACGAACTTCGGGTGCCAAGGCACACCGGTAGGCTCCAATGCGAGCAATCGGTGCCATCCCGCGATGCTTTGTCATCCTACCGAACGTTTAACAGGCCCCCAAAATGACGTGACGCCGATCACTCATCCGTCACACACCCTTCGCTCGCGGTCTTCACGTTCTTGATGTACTTGTAGAGGGTGCCGCGGGTGTTCTTGAAGGCGGGGGCTTTCCAGGCGGCTTTGCGTTTCGCCAGTTCGGCGTCGCTGACGGCGATGTCGATGCGGTTCTTTTCGGCGTCGATGGTGATGATGTCGCCATTCTTCGCCAGGGCGATCGGGCCGCCGTCCTGGGCTTCAGGGGTGACGTGGCCGACGATGAACCCGTGCGAGCCGCCGGAGAACCGGCCATCGGTGATCAAGGCCACCTTGTCACCCAGACCGGCTCCCATGATGGCCGAGGTCGGGGTCAGCATCTCGGGCATGCCGGGTCCGCCCTTGGGGCCTTCGAAGCGGATCACGATCACCTCGCCGCCCTTGATCTCCTTGCGCTCCAGACCGTGCAGCATCTCCTCTTCGCTGTCGTAGCACAGGGCAGGGCCGGTAAAGACGAGGCCCTCCTTGCCGGTGATCTTGGCGACCGCTCCGTCAGGGCTGAAGTTCCCGCGCATGATGCGGATGTGGCCGGTCGCCTTGATCGGCTTCTCGATCGGATGCACCACGTCCTGACCCGGAGTCAGCCCCGGCAGCGAGGCCAGATTCTCGGCCAGGGTTTTTCCCGTCACGGTCAGGCAACTGCCATCAATGAGGCCCTTCTCCAAGAGGTACTTCAGCACGCCAGGAGTCCCGCCGACCTTGTGCAGGTCTTCCTGCACGTACTTTCCGCTCGGCTTCAGGTCGGCCAGGAACGGAATCCGGTCGCTCACCTTTTGGAAGTCATCAATCGTCACGTCGACCCCCACCGCCCGCGCCATCGCGATCAGGTGCAGCACCGCGTTCGTCGACCCGCCGACGACCATGATCAGGACCATCGCGTTCTCGAACGCCGCCCGCGTCATGATGTCCTTCGGCTTAATATCCTTCTCTAACAGGTTCTTCAGAGCGGCCCCGGCTGCGATGCATTCCTGGTACTTGCCGCCATCTTCGGCGGGGATCGACGAGCTATACGGCAGGCTCATGCCCATGGCCTCAATCGCGCTGGCCATCGTGTTGGCCGTGTACATCCCGCCGCAGGCTCCGGCCCCCGGACAGGACTTCTGCACGATCCGCTTGCGCACGTCCTCGCTGATCTTCCCGCCGATGTACTCACCGTACGACTGGAAGGCCGACACGATGTCCAGCTTCTCGCCCTTCTCGCCACAGCCCGGCTTGATTGTCCCGCCATAGATCATCAGCGACGGACGGTTCATCCGCCCCATCGCCATCAGACAGCCCGGCATGTTCTTGTCGCAACCGGGAATCGTAATCAGCCCGTCGTACCACTGGGCTCCCATCACAGTCTCGATGCTGTCGGCGATGATCTCGCGCGACTGCAACGAGTACGACATCCCATCCGTCCCCATCGAGATGCCATCGCTGACCCCGATCGTGTTGAACCGCATCCCCACCAGCCCCGCAGCGGTCACGCCCTCCTTGACCTTGGCGGCCAAGTCGAGCAGGTGCATGTTGCAGGGGTTGCCCTCGTACCAGACGCTGGCGATGCCGACCTGGGCCTTGTTCATGTCGGCTTCGCTCATGCCGGTGGCATAGAGCATGGCCTGCGAGGCCCCCTGGGACTTCGGCTGGGTGATCTGCGAGGAGAATTTGTTGAGCATGGGCGACGGTGTTCAAGGCAAAAGAGGTGTGCGACCCGCTGGCCGACTCGGACTTCCAGCACCGGGCGACGGGTCAAGTCGCTCGATGATAACCAGACGCCGATTCCCGGCGGTAGCGTGCCAGTGGCGGGTTGAGATCGAACTCCCGCATCACTTCCCCCCGTTGAAGCGTTTCGTCCGTCGCCCTACACTTCAGAGCCGGGGGGCCATTCGCAGCCCGGTTGTCTTGTGGGCGTGTTGGTCTCATGCAAGTTCGGATCCTGAAATCGAAGCTCCATCTGGCCACCGTGACGGCTGCGGAACTGCATTATCATGGCAGCATTACGATCCCGGAAGACCTGATGGAGGCGGCCGGATTGCTGCCGTATGAGCAGGTGCTGGTCGCGAACTGCAATACCGGGCAGCGGGGCGAGACGTATGTCCTGGTCGGGAAGCGCGGC
>JAYTFV010000646.1:0-12810 GCA_043734065.1 Planctomycetota bacterium | reverse complement strand
GAGCAGGATCGGAGGCAGCATCGACACGGCCAGGATCGGACTCTTCAACAGCAGCGGGAATGCCGCCACCATCAGAAATGTGCCCCAGTACAACGGATTGCGGCACACCGAATATGGACCCGTCCGCACCACATCCCGGCTCTTGCGGGCACAGATGTACGTCGAGGCCCAGATCCGAATCGCAGCCCCGGCACAGAACACCACCCAGCCGAGAACGTCGACGCCCACATCCAATCCCCAGGAGAACGGAGCCAGCGGACGATTCAGCGCGGTCAGCAGGAATCCGATCCCCAGAGAGATCCCGGTGATCCACATGCGGGTCCGATACGCCACAGAGCTGCGGACCGAGGGCAACGGGGCCACCGATGCCGAAGCATTCAAAGTCGTGGCTCCGGAATGGGTATTCTCGTCGAGATGTGTTGCCATTGTGTTCATCACGGCATCCTTGCCAGGCCACGTCCAGTGAGTGTGAACTCGCCCTCTCACCGGCTCTGCCAGGCGATCAGGACATCGTTCCAGTCCGCTTCTAGCATAGGCGGTCGCTGCAAGTCCAGACGTATTCTTGGGCTGACGAGACATTTCTCGCCAGCCGCCCCAGCCGGGTGCGAGTTGCGGAACACCGGGACGGAGAGCTGATCCAAAAACTTCCGAAGTCTTCGGAGACTTCGGAAGTTTGCGACAGTTCTCGGAGAGGTTCTTACCGAAACTTTTGCGTCTCCGCCACGGCCAGTTCGTCGCATCGTTCGTTCTCCGGATGGCCCGAGTGTCCCTTCACGACGGTGAACCGGACCTCGTGCTTCCCGAGCAGTTCGTTCATCAGTTGCCACAGTTCGACGTTCTTGACCGGTTTGAACTGCTTCCCCTCTTTGCGTCGCCAACCGTTTCGGATCCAGCCGGGCATCCATTCAAGGGCCCCTTGTGCGACGTACTTGCTGTCAGTGATGACCTCCACCTGGGAGCGGGATTTCAACGCCCGCAGCCCCTCAATAACGGCCATCAGTTCCATTTGATTATTGGTGGTTTCGGCCTGCCCCCCGGACCCCTCGCGCTCTTTCCCCGAGGCGGGATGACGCAGGATGAACCCCCAACCACCGGGTCCGGGATTCCCACTGCAGGCTCCGTCCGTAAACAGCTGCACAAACGGCAGAGCGGTCGGAGTGGCGGGTGAGGGCGACATGACTCAACTCGCGGGTTCCGGTCGCCCACATGTAGCCACCTTCACCAGAAGGTGGGCCTCTTCGTAGTGGGCCTCTTCGTAGCTACCTTCGCCAGAAGGTGGGCGAACGCGGTCGACGTACTCGATGGGTGAGGACATTCAACGGGGCTGGTTCAGTCGCTTCGTGTCGGTCCCGGCAGCCCGCGTTCTGGCGAACGCAGCTATGCAGCCTCTCTTATCGTTCGCGGAATGTGATCCGTCCTCGCGTCAGGTCATACGGAGAGACTTCGACCTTCACACGGTCGCCGGGGACGATACGAATGAAATTCTTGCGCATGCGGCCCGAGACATGGGCCAGGACCATGTGTCCGTTATCGAGCTTCACTCGAAATGTCGTATTGGCGAGCGCCTCGACGACGCTGCCCTCCATTTCGATTCCTTCTTCCTTCTCTTTCGCCATCCGGCATCCGACTCCGACAAACAGGGTGAGGTGTGGAACGTGGCACTATACATTGTCGGCTGCCAACCGGCAAATCGTAGGCGTTTGCTCCGTGATCGCGACAGCGTTCCCTCTTTGGAGACACGGCAACGCACTTGTTCACACTGGGGGCTTGGCTTCCTACTGAAAGCTGAGAACTGACGACTGAAAACTCACCCAGTGTGAAACAGTGCGTTGCCGTGCCTTGGAGACCGCACTTGTGGACAAGTCGCGGTCGGGGTTGGATACTCTCGCTGACTGTCTACGTTTGTCCAGTTCCCCCCCCCTGTGAGAACTGGAGCAAGTGGACCAATGGACGATCCCGATGGAACACAGCTTTGGTGAACGCGAGCGATTGGCCGCTGCGGCGCTGATCGACATGGCCCTTGACGAGGATCTGCGGGGGTCGTGCGACCTGACCTCGGTGGCCCTCGTTCCCGAGGACCAGGACGGCGTCGTGCAGATCGTGGCCCGTCAATGCGGGGTGGTCGCGGGCCTGCCGATCATCGAGTTGGTCTTCGCGAAGATTGATCCGTCGGTGGCGATTGATCTGCTCTGTCGGGATGGAGAGTCGGTCCTGCCGGGCCGTGTGCTGGCCAATGTCCAGGGACCGGTCAGGTCGCTGCTGACCGGCGAGCGAACCGTACTGAACTTCTTGACCGCACTGGGCGGCGTGGCGACCTTGACCCGTCAGTTTGTCGAGGCCGCCGAGGGGACGCGGGCCAAGATTCTCGACACACGCAAGACCTGGCCCGGCTGGCGACTGTTGCAGAAGTACGCGGTCCGTTGCGGGGGTGGCACCAATCACCGTATGGGGTTGTCGGACGGCATTCTCATTAAGGACAACCACTTGGCCGCCTGGCGCACGCAGGCCCCCGATGGCTCCGTCTCCGCCGCCATTCGCGAGGCCCGCCAGCGCTGGCCCGGCCAGCCGATCGAGGTCGAGGTCGACACGCTGGCCCAGCTGAACGACGCCCTGCACGTGCATCCGGAAATCGTCCTGCTCGATAATATGAAGCCGCCTCAGCTGCGCGAGGCGGTCGCGATCCGCGACCGGTTCGCATCGTCAGTGTTGCTGGAAGCCTCGGGCGGGGTGAACCTGGAGACGATCCGCGAGGTCGCCTCGACGGGGGTCGACCGGATCAGCATTGGAGCCTTGACGCACTCCGCCCCGGCGCTCGATGTGGCATTCGACTGGGGGCGGTGAGTGCGAGCGGGCCTTTCAAGCCAACTCGCTGGCTAACCGACCTTGGTCTCGTCGGCATTCCAGAGCTTGCGCTGGCGGTCGTCCGGCTGTGGAAATTCCTTGTAGAGCAGACTGGGCTGGATGCCTTGATTGTGTTGATACTTTCCGCTTTTGTACTCGCGGATTTCGCCTTCCAGGGTGTGGTAGAAGATCTGGCAAATCTCGACGCCGGGATAGATGCGAATCGGCTGGACCGCGTACATCTCCAGCGTCCAGAACCCGCAGAAGCCGACATCGCCGAAGCCCGCCGTCACATGCACGAACAGCCCGAGTCGTCCAATTGAGGAGCGCCCCTCCAGCATCGGGACCAGATTGTGCGTCTCGGTCCGCTCAATCGTCCGGCCCAGATAGAGCTGCTTGGGGTCGAGTTCCAATCCCTCGGGGGGGATCTCCAGGCGGCGGAACCGGTTGGGCTTCCGCATGTCCAGAACGATCTCCTCATACACCAGGAGTTCGTGGTGCAGACGTAGATTGTAGCTGTTGGGATTCAGTTGGGACTCCTGGAACGGATCGATGACGATGTCCGAACCGAGGCGTGCCTGAATCTCGCTGCCGCTGAGGATCATGGGCCGTTTGCCAGACGGGGAAAGGATCGCACCGGGCCAGACCGAATGGCTCGCCCTGGGGAGTGGTCAGCCAGCATAGCGACCGAGTGAGTCGGACGCACGGTCCGGGAGGTGGGGGAAGAAAAGTCGCGAGGACCGAATGGGGGCCAGCCCCTCCCGCAGTGGTGATCGTACCGGTCAGCCGCTGCTCGAACTGTCCGGACGGGGGGCATGCCAGCGGGGAATGATCCCGCCCGTGCGCTGGCGATAGGTCTCGTACTCCTGGCCAAAGCCATCGAGCATCATCTGCTCTTCGTGGGGCCTTCGCACGACATATAACAGCGAGGTCGCCGCCAGTGCGGACCACCCCGCCAGCCAATTATTCAACAGCAGCCCCTGGCTGATGGCCAGCAGGAAGAACGAGGCATACATCGGATGCCGAATCGAATGATACACTCCGCGCGTAATCAGTTTGTGGTCGGAATTCAACTCCAGCGTCACTGACCATTGTTGCCCCAGGTCCGCGTGCGATCGCCAAAAGAGCCACAGCCCCGCGATCATGATCGTCGCCCCACACCACATGCAAACGGGCGGCAGCGTGGAGTTCGCGAAATTGATCCATGTCGTGAACAGCAGAACCAGCGGCAGGAAGACCTGGCCCACGACGATTAACACCACGAGCAGCCAGTCACCGAGGCTGGTTTTACGGATCGCCTTCCGCTGTTTGGCGGCTCGAATCTGGTAGAAGGCCCGCAGAGCGATGTAGAGAGTGAGACCAGCCAGGAAAATGAGATGCGGGAGCTGGAGGTTCATGAGCGGTGTTGGAATCCGGGCGGAACTGGGAGGATGTCGCGGCAGCATTTAGGTTCGTTCGAGGATTAACTGTCCGATTGTCGCCTTTCGCTCCGCGAAAGGCCGGTCTTTCGCGGAGCGAAAGTCGACTCTTGTTTCTCGAACGATCCTTACGGCCACGGGTCGGGGACGTTCCCGAGGAGTGCCTTGTCGATGGCCGCATGGAACTGGGCATCGTCCCATGCCTGTTTGGGCGTGCTGGTGACTGCCTCATCCTCCTCCTCGGGGAGCGCACTGTCAAGCGGGATGAGCGACCCTCCCGCGACGACTTCCACCGGGTCTCAAAGTGGGTGATCTCTCCGCTTTCCGAGGGCCGCATCCAGGGTTGACGCATCGAGACACTGAACACAGAAACCCCCCGCAACCACCCCGCGCGTCAGTCACGAGGAGACGCAGGCATAGTGGAATACTATACGAATTAACACATAACCCTCTGTTTTATTCAGGTTTAGGAAAAATGCTAAAAAGACATCAATGCGACTTGTTTTTATGAGTGTCGACACATACCGTATTAGTCGTGGGTCGAGGAAGAAATTCCGATTTCAGTTCTAATGGAGCGAGTGGAGTCAATGGCAAAAGCGTCTGCGATTCGTGATTTGACAGTGGCACAGTTGGAAAAGATGTTGGCGGCCAAGAAGTCGCAGTTGGAAGACCTGAAGAGGAAGAAGCTGCTGACGGAGTTGGGCAGCCTGGATGAGCAGATTCTGGGCTTGGAGGGAGGATTGGCTCCCGCGGGCGAGGAAGCTGCGCCCCGCCGGGGTCGTCCGAAGGGTTCGAAGAACAAGGGTCGTCGCGTTCGTCGCGTCAAGGGCCAGAAGTCCTTGAAGGTCTGGGTTCAGGAGGAACTGCAGAAGGCCAAGAAGGGACTCACGCTTGATGAATTGATCGCAGCGGTCCAAGCGGCTGGCTACAAGTCGAAGTCCGACAAGTTCAAGAATGTGATGTACCAGTGCCTGTTCCACGGCCAGAGGTCTTCGCTGTACCAGCGCGATGCGGAGTCGAAGCGCTGGGTTCTGACTGGCCAGTGATACATCCGGGAATGCCCCTCGTTCGCCAGTTGGCCGGTGGCCTGAATCGGATCGACAGATGCGTCTGTCGATCCATTTCTGCGGAGGGCGAGGGACAAGACCCGGTTTATTGACATGTTTATTGAACACTCCGCGCTGAAGCCGACAGCGATTCCGAGGTCGCGGCCAACGAGTGGCCCAAAGTCGCCGGATTCTCCGAATCCGGTGTGAGAGATGTCCTCATCGCGCGGGCGTTCGGAAAACTTCGGTGATCGGGGCACGTGGTTTCTTAGCGAATGTGTGCCATGCCAGCGCTGAGCTACCGGACTCGGAGAATCCGACGACTATTGCGGCATCAGCGCGGAGTGTCCTCTCGGCCATGAACTTGAGACGCTGGCTTCAAACCTCGGGGCAACGCACTTGTTCACACGGGGGACACTGCTGCCGACTCAAATCTGACGACTGAGAACTGACTCTCCCTTATCGAGAGCATCCGCGTTATCCTAATTAACGGCGGCGGCGCATTGATGCTGCCCGTCCCTGATCCTCACTTCGGTCCTGGACCTCCCCTGGAGAGTGTTCTCATGCGACTCCCCCTGCTCCTGTGTCTGGGATTGTTGACGACCACTCTGACAGCCGGAGACTGGCCGAATTGGCGGGGTCCGAATGGGAATGGCATCGCCGTCGGGGAGAAGTTCCCGACGCAGTGGTCGGACACCGAGAACGTGAAGTGGAAGACCCCACTGCCGGGAGCGGCGGGTTCGACGCCGGTCGTCACCGGCTCGTTGATCGCACTGACCTGTGCCGAACGCGACGCGAATGACCAGAACGGCAAGAACAAGGTCTGGGGACTGAACCGCGAGACCGGTGAAGTTCTCTGGAAGACCGAAGTCGGGAACGAGAAGCCCGGCAAGCACAAGAAGGGGAGCGGCTGCAACCCGTCGCCCGTCACGGATGGCCAGCACATTTTCGTCTACTTCAAGAGCGGTGACTTTGCAGCCCTCGACCTCCAGGGGAACATCGTTTGGCACAAGAACCTGCAGAAAGAATACGGCGAGGACACTCTGTGGTGGGATTTGGGATCCAGCCCCGTGCTGACCGAGAAGCATGTGGTCATCACGGTCATGCAATCGCCGCCGTCGCCGTCGTATATCGCCGCCTTTAATCAGGTGAATGGCGAGGTCGTCTGGAAGGTGCTGCGGGAACTCGGTGCCCCGCAAGAGGCAGCCCAGAGCTACTCGACCCCGGTCGTGACGACCTTCAAAGGCCAGGAGACACTCGTCAACGTCGGGGCCGATTTTGTGACCGCTCACGCCGCAGCCGATGGCCAAGAACTCTGGCGGGTCGGGTCACTCAATCCGGAGGAGAACAAATTCAACCGGTCGATCGCCTCCGCAGCCGTCGCGGACGGGATGGTGATCGCGCCGTACTCACGCGGGAATATGCTGCACGGGATCAAGCTGGGCGGGAGTGGCGATGTGACCAAGACGCATGTCGTGTGGTCGAAGCCGGGGATTTCGGCGGATGTGCCGACTCCGATTGCGGTGGGGGGCAAGGCGTATGTACTGACGGACAAGGGGATACTCGCCTGTGTGAATGTGGAGAACGGCGAGGTGGTCTGGCAGTCGAAACTGGAGGAGAATCGCCATGCTTACAGCGCGAGTCCGATTCTGGCGGGCGGGAACCTGTACTCGATTCGCGAGGACGGAACGACATTCGTGGCCGAAGCCGGGGCCGCGTTCAAATTGGTGTCCAAGAACAGCCTCGGTGATGGCCAGACCGTTGTCGCGACGCCGGTGTTCGTCGACGGTCAGATTCTGATCCGCACGTTCGAGGGGCTGTACTGCATCGGGAAGTGAGTGGCTCGTCCTGCCAGACATCCGAAGTCTTCCGAGACTTCGGATGTCTGCACCGGCCCCCACGCCCTCGCGAACAGAGCGACTCCCAGGAGCCCGACATGCCGATCTCGCCTGTCCGACCGAACCTCAAAGACCTGCATCTCCGTGTGTTCGACCGCGCACTGCACCCCGAACTCTACCCCTGCAGCATCACAGCTCGGATCAAGTCCGGTGAGTTTCATTGCGTGATCTCCCTCGGCGAAGCAGGGCATGTGATCCTGATCTCGCTGGCGGGAGAGTCCGTCTGCGAGACGCTGCTCGCCTCTTCAATCGCCCTCCCGCAACGCGGACAACAGCTCGCATTCCCCCTGACCACAGAGCGAGAAGAGACCCTGGAACTGGCGGGGGCCTTCCACTGGGAAACGCGAGTGGAGTTCGAGACGTATGACCGCGACGAATTCCTGGCGGCCCAGGAGCGGTGGGAGGCCGATGCCCGTCGGGCCTGTGTGAGTCGGGAGTTCGGCGGTGGGCACCGGCTTCTGCCGCCCGCACTGAGCGGTATCTCTCTCGATTTGTCCTACGACGCTGTGTCGTTGCAGGCGTGGCACACCTTCCCGGACAACTTGGCCGTCTGCCGTGTGCATTCGCGATACGAGCGGCTGTAGAACGGAATTCATTCCGTGCCTGCGAGTCTCAGAGCATCGTCACGACAGTGTTCGCCGAACACGCATCCTGAAGAAGCAGGAGGAGAAAGAAGGGGGGGGACACTAAATTTCACTGATAAACACTGGTCCAGAAAGCCTTGCTGGCCTGGATTATTATTTATCATTGACGATTAGTGTTCCGAAATCCTTCGATGAACCTCACTGTTGAAGCCGATCTGGAACGGAATGAATTCCGTTCGACGACACCTTCCCTCATCGAACACCCCGTGCCGCCCATCATGCCACCAGCCCAGCCGATCGTGATCGCTCACCGCGGAGCCTCGGGTTATTTGCCCGAGCATACGCTCGCGGCCAAGGCATACGCCCATGCCGCCGGAGCGGACTTCCTGGAGCAGGATGTCGTGCTGACTCGCGATGATGTCCCGATCGTGCTGCATGACATTCATCTCGACACGGTCAGCGATGTCGCGAAGAAATTCCCCGCTCGGCAGCGCCAGGACGGACGCTTCTACGCCATCGACTTCACTTGGGACGAAGTGCAACAGCTGAACGCCAGCGAGCGGTTCAACGCCAAAACCGGACAGGCGGTCTTCCCCACTCGCTTCCCGGTCGGGCAGTCGACCTTCGCGATCCCGTCGCTCGAACAAGAACTGACCTTCATCGCCGGACTCAACGCCAGTACCGGACGCCAGGCCGGCATCTACCCGGAGATCAAGCAACCCGCTTTCCATCGCCAGGCGGGCAAGGACATCTCGCGCATCGTCCTGAAAATGATCGAGAACACAGGCTGGACCAAGAACAAGAATCTCATCTATATCCAGTGCTTCGAGGCCGAGGAAACGCGACGCCTCCGCGTGGAACTCGGCTGCACATTGCCGCTGATTCAACTGCTGGACGGTGATCCGTGGGACGATCTCGTGAAACCCGGTCGAGTGGCCGACCTGGAACAGGAACTCCAGAAAGTGCGGGAGTACGCCGACGGCATCGGCCCGTCACTGTCGCAGTTGCTCCTCGCCCGCGACCCCGATGGGTTCCTGCGGACATCGCCATTAGTCGAGGCCGCCCACAAGCTGCAACTCAAAGTCCACCCCTGGACGATTCGCCGCGATGCTCTACCAAAGGAAGTCGACAGCGTCCAAGCCCTGCACGAGGTGCTGTTCCAGCAACTGGGCGTCGACGGGGCGTTCTCCGACTTCCCGGACCTGACGGTGCAGTACGTCCGCGGGTTGAAACGCGAGTAATCGGAATCAGTGCGGGAGCGAGTGTTAGCTGCGGTTTCCGGTGTGTGATCTGGCCTCCGTGGAGGCTGATTGGTGTCGGTTGAGCAAATCATCCAACGCCTCCCGGAGTTTGGGGAATTGGAATTCAAACCCATCCTCCTCCAGACGCTTCGAGACGACGTACCGACCGTAAAGGGCCAGTTCCGGATCGGTCCGGAGCAGCCACTTCGCTCCGAATCGCACCATCCAGGGATACGCCGGAAGTCCGATCGGCATCCGCACTGCACGCCGCAATTCAGACATGAAGGCCCGATTGGACACGGGCTGAGGGGACGAGGCGATGTACGCCCCTTGCATGCTGGGCCTGGCCAGAGCTCGCTCAATGAGGCGATTCAGGTCGACCTCATGAATCCAACTCATCCCCTGCGTGCCTGATCCCACCGTTCCCCCCAAACCCCAGCGAGTTAATGGCACCAGACGCGCGAGCGCCCCACACCCCGCACCGCGATCCCGACCGATGGCAAAGCTCGTCCGCAGGATGACGGCGCGCTGCGCGGGGAGGACGCTCACTCGAAATTCCTCTTCCCAAGCCCGCCCGACAAACGGCGCAAGGCCGTAACCGCAGGTTGACTCCTCGGTGCAGATGACCTCTGGGGGGTCGCCGTAGATGTGAGCGGTACTCATCTGCACCCACACCGGCGGCGGAGAGTCGACGCTGCGGACAGCGAGCCCGAGAACGCGCGTGGCCTCCACGCGGGACCGTAGAATCTCGTCCTGGTGATCGGGGGTCTTGATGCAGTCCACGCTCCGCCCCGTCAGGTTCACCAGACCGGTTGCTCCATTGAGTTCCCGCCGCCATTCTCCCAGAGAGCGTCCATCCCAACCGACGTGCCGCCAAGGGCCGCTGACCTTCGGAGGGTGGCGGGAAAGTACGACAACGGATGCTCCGTTCGCCGCCAAGTGAGCCGAGAGTGAAGTCCCCAGGAATCCACTGCCGCCCGCAATGACGATGCGGCCTGATGGGAATTGGTCTGTCATGGAATCCCCCTGGGTCTGTGCGCTCACGGTCACTGCGATGAGAACCGCAAGGGAGGGAGATTCATCACTGCACTGCATGCGAACTTTTTTTGCGCGGTGCCACTGGCGAGGGCTTTGACTCGCCAGTGTCTGGTGAGCGGTCGCTCCCACTGGCGGTCCAAAGCGACCGCCAGTGGCACCCGGCGACGCAACCGATCCACCGAGTCCCGACAAATAGCAAACCCGTTTCGCTGCGACGCGAAGTCTTCGAAGCAGAGCCAGCCCTCGACTCAGAAGTCGCTCTCCGAAAGTTGCTCTTGCCCATACCGGCCCCCCATTGGTGACAAGAGTCGGGCATAGACACTCGAGTCGATTCGCTCCGAGAGGAACCGGCACGACCCGTCCGCGAAGGCTGCGTTCACTCCGCCGGGGTGCTGCGAGGACGGGCGCGGCGACCGCCCGTTGATCGCCGACTTCAAATTCGAGTTGATGAGACTGTCGGGCAGGACGGCGGTCTGGCTCAGCGTCAAGGCGTCGGCCAGTGTTCCGTTGGCAATCCCCAAACCGCCCGCGGTGTCGCGGAGAGCCACGCGGCATTCGGCCCCGACGAGTGTGACGGGGACGGCGATGCCGAAGGCGATATCCCCCGTCGCTGGAGAGGTCCAACCTCCGGTTCCGGTCAAGGGATCGTAGCTGCGCGTGTGGATATTCTCGGAGAGCAGGATCGTATTTGAAGTGCCGTCCGCCAGCATAATGTGGTCCAGGCTCGTCCTCCTCGGAGACGACTCAAACCCACTGGTGTCGATGGGGGATCGCCAGAAAACACCGGTGGCTCTGACCGCTCCCTGATCGTCGCCAGTCCGATTTGCAACCCCATACCCATTGAAGCCGAGATCCATCAGCCCTTCCGAGTGGTCGGTATCCGTGTCGGCGGCAGCCCAGACGGGGAAGGGAATGATCCCCGCGTTGGCCACGTAGGAGAGGCCGCCGGGTGTCGGATTCTTCGTGTCTGGGCACAGATAGACTCGGATGACAGTTTGCGCGAGGAGATGGGCTTCACTCGCTGAGATGCCCCCCGTACTTCCCGCTGGATGCAGGAGGGAATTATCCTTGTGAATTCGCAGTCGATCATGCAGCTGTCCCTGTTCGAGATAGGGCAGAAGGGCCACGGTCCAGGGGGCCTCCGAGGTCAGTCCGGGATGCTGGTTGGGATGGGGAGTCGCAATCTCGTAACCACCGGTCAGAGGGGGAACCTCCCCCCGCCTGGTGGTGGCGTAAGACTGGATGGCCAAATTGATATTATGGAGGTTGCTTTGGCACAGGGTCCGGCGAGCCGGTGTCCTCGTTTGTTGGATGACAGGCAGGACTAGCGCGGCCAAGAGGCCCAATATGACGATCACGACCAGGAGTTCCACCCAAGTGAAGCCAGAGCGCTGGCGTCGGAAGTGTGGAGGCGATCTGTGAGAGTTCATGAAGGAGTCCTCCGAGCAGAGGTGAGACGCGGCATCTCTCTCGCCCGGTAGAATCTACGCCAATGACTTGTCCTGCGTTGGCGCGAGACGGCTGGAATCCTCTCGGGAAGAGGGGAAGAGGGGAAGAGGGGAGGCGGAGAGGGGGGGTTCCCCTCAACCCTAAACCCTCAACCCTCAACCCTCAACCCTCAACCCTCAACCCTCAACCCTCAACCCTCAACCCTCAACGATCCCCCTCTACGGCTTCGGCGAGTAATCGACCGTCTTCAGGAACACCGACTCGGGCGGCACGGCTAGGATCTTGCCGTTGGCTTCGGTCTTCTTGGCGACCGCCTGCCACTCGGGATCGCTCCCGAATGCCTTCCAGGATTCCTTCGCCGACTCCCGGCTGGCATGCTCCAATATGTAATATAGATGCGTCTTTGACTTCGGCTCATCGGTCGGCGACCAGTACCCGATCGACCGCATCCCATGCTTGTTGAACAGCTTCTCCGTATGTTCGCGGAACCGGGCGTGCAGGTCGCCGAGCTTGCCGTCGGCGGCTGTGTAGATACGGAGTTCGTAGGTCTTGTCCTGCCGGGCTTTTTCGGTTGGCGGGGAGTAATCGGTCTCGGTCATGTAGATCGCTTCGGGAGCCTTGGCGAGGATCTTACCGTGCTTCTCTTCGCTGGCCTTGGCGACGGCTTTCCAGTCGGGGTCGGCCTGGAAATCGGCCCACGACTTCTTCGCCGCATCCCGGCTGGCGTGGTGGATGATGTAGTACAGTGTGTTACCGGCTGTCGGCCCTTCGCTGGCCTCCCAGTAGGCGATGTTCTTCATGCCGTGCTTCTCGAACAGCTTCAGCGTGTGATCGCGGAACCGCTCGTTGAGGGCCTCCAGCTTCCCCGGCTCACACGTATAGATCCGCATCTCCAGCACCCCGTCCCCCGCGCGGGCCGCCCCGCCGAGCAGAGCCACCACCGTTGCCATCACTATAGCGAGCCATCCCCAGCGACGTTGCATGTTTCTCTCCAGAGCGAGACAGATCATCGAGTCCACACGCGGGTCAGCTTACCGCCGGTGGGGGCACTGACCAAGCGTGAGGTCAGTACACTTCGTCGTCGACCCCAGTGTGTGCGTCTCAAACGTCGGTGGATTGAGAATTCGCCAGGACATCGAGCCCCACGAGGTCTCGCCTCGTAGCCCAGGGTCGGCCGCGCAGCGGAAGACCCTGGATTGACGGACCAGGTCATTTCCTCAACCCCAACGGGGTTGCGTCGCACGCCTGACGCAACCCCGTTGGGGTTGGAACTCGCATCATCGGTCGCAAACCCA
>JAYTFV010000645.1:0-3508 GCA_043734065.1 Planctomycetota bacterium | reverse complement strand
CAGGCTGGAAGCCTATCCCACGAACCGATTCCACCTTACGGGGGACGCATGCGTCCCCCGTTGTCTTTTGCAGTTGACGCGATTCCCGTTCTGCCACGGAATCACCACGGAGCCCCGACCATGAGCAAGCACATCTTCGTGACCGGCGGCGTTGTCAGTTCGCTGGGCAAGGGGCTGACCGCGGCATCGCTGGCGATGCTACTGGAGCGGCGCGGTCTGCGCGTGATGTTGCAGAAGCTCGATCCGTACATCAACGTCGATCCGGGAACGATGAGCCCCTACCAGCACGGCGAGGTGTACGTCCTCGACGATGGGGCCGAGACCGACCTCGACCTGGGCCACTACGAGCGGTTCACGAACTGCAAACTGTCGCGGAAGTCGAACTCCACGACCGGGCGGATCTACCTCAATGTGATCGAGAAGGAACGGCGGGGGGTGTATCTGGGGAAGACGGTGCAGGTCATTCCGCATATCACCGACGAGATCAAACGCACGATCTTGGATTGCGGCGGCCCGGAGGTGGATGTGGTCATCACCGAACTCGGCGGCACGGTCGGCGACATCGAAGGCCAGCCGTTCCTCGAAGCGATCCGGCAGATCCCCCTCGATATCGGCAAGCAGAACTGCCTGTTCATCCACCTCACGCTGCTGCCGTACCTCAAGGCCGCCAAAGAGGTTAAAACCAAGCCGACCCAGCACAGCGTCGGCCAGCTGCGGCAGATCGGCATCCAGCCCGACATCCTCATTGTGCGGACCGAGAGGCCGTTGGGGGGAGATTACGCCGATAAGATTGCGATGTTCTGCAACGTCGAGAAACGGGCCGTGATCGAAGAGGCCGACAGTGTCAATTCGATCTACGAGGTGCCGCTCGGGCTGGCCGAATCGAAGTGTGACTTGCTCATTCTGGAGAAGCTGAATCTGAAGGCCGGGGAGCTGAATCTGGACGACTGGAAAGTGTTGATCCAGAAGATCATCAAGCCGGATCACGATGTCACGATCGGCGTGGTCGGCAAGTACATCGAACACCGCGATGCGTACAAGTCGATCTATGAGTCATTGGCCCACGGGGGGATGAAGCACTCGACCCGCGTGTCGTTTCGCCGAATCGAGTCCGATGATCTCAACGAAGAGAATGCGGAAACGAAGCTCGGCGGGCTGCACGGGATTCTGGTTCCGGGCGGGTTCGGCCATCGCGGGATTGAAGGCAAGATCGAGGCCATTCGTTACGCGCGGATGAACGACATCCCGTACTTCGGGGTTTGCCTGGGGATGCAGACGGCGGTGATTGAGTTCTCGCGAAACGTGGCCGGGCTGGAGGGAGCCAACAGCACCGAGTTCGACGGCGGGACGCTGCACCCGGTGATTTGCCTGCTCGAAGCCCAGCGTGAAGTCAAGGAGAAGGGGGCCTCGATGCGGCTCGGATCGCAGCCGTGTCACTTGGTCCCCGGCTCGAAGGCCGCCCTCGCGTACGGTCAGACCGTAATCCACGAACGCCACCGCCATCGTTACGAATTCAACCCGGCATACCGTGAACGGCTCGAAGCTGCGGGTCTGCGGATCACCGGCCACAGCCCGGATGGCACGTTGGCCGAGGTGGTCGAATTGCCGAATCATCCGTGGTTCGTGGGGGTCCAGTTCCATCCCGAGTTCAAGTCCAAGCCGCTGGCCCCGCACCCGCTGTTCGCCGGCTTCGTCGAAGCGGCCCTGCACAAGATGCAGCACCGGTCGCTGGGGTAGAGATTGTGGATACGAGAATGCCTTGGGGTTGCAACCCCAGGGCTTTGGAGAAGCCGCACATGAGTCCCACGCCACCCTACGACGCTATTCTCTTCGTCTCCTTCGGCGGTCCCGAAGGGCCGGACGATGTCATGCCGTTTCTGGAGAATGTCCTGCGCGGACGGAACGTGCCTCGCGAACGCATGCTGGAGGTCGCCGAGCATTACCAGCACTTCGGCGGCATCAGTCCAATCAATGCCCAGACCCGCGATCTGATCACCGCCGTCGAGACCGATTTGAAAGCCAGCGGCCTCTCAATCCCGATCTACTGGGGCAACCGCAACTGGCACCCACTGCTGCCCGACACGATGCAGAACATGGTGGCAGCCGGAGTCAAGACGGCCCTCGCGTTTGTGGTCTCCGGTTTCAGCTCCTACTCCGGTTGTCGGCAGTACCGCGAAAACCTGCTGGCCAGCCAGAGCCAGATCGGTGAAGCCGCTCCGCAGATCGACAAGATCCGCATCTTCTACAACCATCCCGACTTCATCGCCGCCAGCGCCGATCGAATGCGGACCGCTCTGCAACAGATCCCCGCTGAGGCCCGCTCGCGCGTGCGCGTGGCTTACACCGCGCACAGCATCCCCGAGTCGATGTCCAGCGGTTGCGACTATGTGCAGCAGTTGCGAGAGACCTGCCGCCTGGTCTCTGAGGCCGTCGGCGTCGATGCCTCGCGCTGGAACCTCGTCTACCAAAGCCGGTCCGGCCGACCGCAGGACCCGTGGCTCGCTCCTGATATCTGCGACCACATTCGTCAGTTGAACACCGAGGGCGTTCATGAGCTGATCGTCATGCCGATCGGCTTCCTGTCCGATCACATCGAGGTGCTGTACGACCTGGATGACGAGGCTGCGAAGGCCGCAACCGGATGCGGGATGCAGATGGTCCGCGCCCAGACGGTCGGCACTCACCCCCGCTTCGTGCAGATGATCCGCAAGCTGATTCTGGAACGGATGTCGCCCGATGTTCCGAGAGAGGCGATCGGTCAGTACGGCCCGAACTGGGATGTCTGTGCGGTCGACTGCTGCCCGGCCCCGGTGCGTCTCACGCCGGGCCCCGGCCCGTGCGCGACCGACTTTTCCGAGACACACACCGCAGCGACCGATTCGACTGGCCGGTTCGCAGACAGGACGATACTTTCCGTGGGAGGCCCAGGCCCCTCGAACTCCGCTGTCCGGGAGTGAAGCACGCTGGGGCTGTGCCACGTCGCCCCCCTGCTCAAGGCATCTCGTGAACCACTCGCACACCTCCGGCCTCCCGAGCCTGTCCCCTCGATGGTGGTGGGGATTGTGCGTCGTACTCATTCTCACCGCCGCAGTGCGGTGGCATCGCCTGGAGGTTCCGCTCGAGCGCGATGAGGGAGAGTATGCCTACGCGGGGCAGCTCATGTTGCAGGGCGTGCCGCCGTATGTCAGTGCCTACAACATGAAGTTGCCGGGGATTTACCTGGTCTATGCCATAGTGCTGGGCGTGTTTGGGGAGACGGTATGGGCGATTCACTTCGCACTGCTGCTCACGAATCTGGCCTCGATCGTGCTGGTGTTTCTGATCGGGAGGCGGCTGATTGACGATGTGGGAGGGCTCGGGGGAGCTGCGGCGTTTGCCGTGTTCTCGTTGCATCAGTCGGTGTCGGGGCTGTTTGCGAACTCGGAGCATTTCGTCATTTTGCCGATGCTGGGAGGGATACTGCTGCTGTTGACGGCACTGGAGCGGGATCGTTTGTGGCAGTGGGGGG
>JAYTFV010000644.1:0-4840 GCA_043734065.1 Planctomycetota bacterium | reverse complement strand
CCCCACCTCTCCCGCATCCCGGAGGGATGCCAGAGGAGCGGCTCACGGGGGGGTTTTCGCTCGGTCGACGCCGGACGATCTCTGCCATCCCTCCGGGATGGGATCATCTGGGCGACCTGCAACCGGTGGTGTCGCTGACGCTCGACCACCGGCTAATTTCTGTGACCCCTGCCGGGGTCGAAAGGGCTGCATTCCAAGCCACGGGCAGACGGGGGATGCGCATTTCTCAGTCTGAAGCTGTGTAGCTGACCAGCTGCGTTCGTCAGAACGCGGGGAGCATTGATCTCCACTCCCGGCTGGACCAGAATGGCGGGCTGGTGTCGTGGGGTAGGCTTCCAGCCTCTCATTCCACACAATTGACAGGCTGGAAGCCTCTCCCACTCTCCTCCGGCTCACTCATGCGTATCTGGTACAACCAACTCCACGAGAGTCAGCGGTCGCTTCTGGATGTTCCGGGGGACGAGGTCACGATCGGTCGCGAGCGGTCGAACGCCCTCGTCCTGGCCAGTCCGCTGGTCGCTCGGCAGCAGGCCCTCCTCAAGCAGAAGGGGAACCAGGTCTGGCTCAAGAACCTGGGGATGAATAGCTGCTTGGTCGGTGAGACCGAAGTGCTCGGCGGCAGCGAGCATCGCTTCACCGCGAATGAGCAGATTCGTATCTGGCCATACACGCTGACGCTGGAGTCGAATGAGGTCTCGGCGATCTCGCGGCAGGACTTGGAGTCGCACCTGCGCGGGCTCTTGGCCGATCTCGAGTTGCGGGTACACCGGCGGTTGTTGGAGCGGTTCGACCTGCACGAGTTGGAGGCCAATCGGATCGGGGACTCGGAGAGCCTGGTCCGACTCGAACGGCAGATCGAGGATGTCTGCCGCGAGTTGCAGCTCTTCTCGGAGGCCAACGAGCCGCTGCTCGAAGAGCTGGTCGGGATCAACCTCCGCGACTACATCGTGCAGCAGTTAATCCTCGAAACCGATCCGGGGGCGTCGACGACACTTTCGTTTCTGAAGAACGAGTTTGATGTCCCCGCGTCGCAGGTGCCGGAGCGCGAGGGGGAGCTGGTGAACCTCCTCAAGTTCGCGCGTGGGAAGCTCGGGCTGGATGAGATGCCGGACCTCAGCTCGCGGATCACGCGGGTCGAGAAGCAGTTCAACGATGTGTTCGGGATGCTGCGGCCGCACCTGCATAAGGAGCTGCGGAAGTACCTGGTGTTGCGGACGCTGAAGAAGGATTTGAAGGACACGATCCTGGGGTTCGGGCCGTTGCAGGACTTGTTGCGGGCCCCGACGATCAACGAAATCATGGTCGTCAAGAGCGACCAGATTTATGTCGAACGCGAAGGGGTGATCGAGCTGTCGGGGCGGCGGTTTCTCTCCGACAAGGTGACGGAATCGATCATCGAACGCATCGTGGCCCAGGTCGGTCGCCGCATCGACCGCAGCCAGCCGCTGGTCGACGCGCGGCTCCCGGATGGGAGCCGCGTGAACGCGATCATTCCTCCACTGGCGGTGAGCGGGCCGTGCCTGACCATCCGCAAGTTCCCGGCGGAACGGTTCACGATTGATGAGTTGATCGAGGGGGCGACGCTCACGCGCCCCGCAGCCATGTTCCTGCGGGCGTGTGTGATCGCTCGCAAGAACTTGCTGGTCAGCGGCGGCACCGGCTCCGGCAAGACGACGATGCTGAATGTGTTGTCGTCGTTCATCCCGGCTCGCGAACGCATCGTGACGGTGGAGGACGTGCAGGAACTTCAGTTACGGCAGGATCACGTGGTCTCGCTGGAGACGCGGCCCGCGAATGTCGAGGGGGCCGGGGAGTACACGATCCGCGACCTGGTAAAGAACTCACTGCGGATGCGACCCGACCGAATTCTGGTCGGGGAATGTCGCGGCATCGAGGCCCTCGACATGTTGCAGGCGATGAACACCGGCCACGACGGGTCGATGACCACGCTGCATGCCAACAGTTCCGAAGAGACGATCAAGCGACTGGAGGTGCTGGTGCTGTCAGCGGTGGACCTGCCGGTGGTGGCGATTCACCGGCAGATTGCGTCGGCCTTGAACATCATTGTGCAGATCGCGCGGCTGCCGGGTGGGAAGCGGGTGGTGACGCAGATCAGCGAGATCGTGCGGTACGATGATCGGCAGTCGCGGATCATCATCCATGATATTTTCTTGCGGCGACCGGAGGAGGAGTTGCTGGCGACGGGCTATTTGCCGACGTTTATCCAGACATTGCTGGAGCGCGGGATGCTGAGTTTGGATTTCTTAAAGACGGATACAGGTGCGTAGACATCGCTTGGCATGGCGAAATCGCAGTGGTGGCGCTCTCCTTCGTCCCGAAGGGGCAGCCACAAATCAGCCCAGTGCAGAGCGAAACGGCGGCAGCCGTGGAGCGCCGCATTGGGTCGGCAGTCGCACATGCGTATGAAGCCCTGAAAGGGCGACACAAGCACTTGTGACAACGTGCCGCCCTTTCAGGGCTTGAATCCACTGTTCCTGATCTGTCCTGGGGCGTCGCTGCGCTGTGCCCCAGGCTGATTTGTGGCTGCCCCTTCGGGGCGAAGAAGAGTTATATCGAGCCCACGGGTTGCCATCCCCGTGCTTGATGAAGACTTACACCGAAGCTTGCAATGGCAGACCGAGTATCTCTTCACTCAGTACGTGTCCCGGCAGCGGGATGCGGAGCTTGAACTCGGCCCCCTGCCCCGGTACGTATTTTTCGCAATCGATCGTTCCGCCGAGCTTGGTCACGATGCTGTGACTGATCGAGAGCCCCAGTCCGGTGCCCACTCCCGGGGCCTTCGTGGTGTAGAAGGGGTCGAAGATGCGGTGGCGATTTTCGAGCGGGACTCCTGGACCGGTATCCCGCATGCGAACTACCAGGCAGTCGTCGTGTTTCTCGGTCCGGACTGTCAACTGTCCGCCCGCGGGACCGATCGCCTGGATCGCGTTGCTCATGAGATTCAGGAACACCTGATGCAACTGACCATACGGGCCGCAGTAGGACGGAATCTCGGCGTACTGGCGGTCGATGTGGACCTTGGCTGTCGATTGTTTGGCGGAGAGGTTCAGGCACAGGTCGAGCGCGCGGTGCAGATCGAACTCCTCATCACAATCGCGACCGGGATGTGAGAACGTCTTCATATCGTTCACGATCCGCGTGGTGCGATCCGCTCCGTCAGCGATCACCCCCGCCAGCAGGTCCAGCTTGTCGAAGCTGGCCACCAGTTCCGGCCGCAGGGCGGTCTGCCCCGGCGAGTCGCCCCCCGCCCCCAGCCCGTGTCGCAACTTCTTCAGCCGCAACTGCATGGCGGGGACGCCATTGGCGACGGCGTTGATGGAGTTGTTGATCTCGTGGGCGAGACCGGCGACGAGTTGCCCCAGGGAGCTGAGTTTTTCGGCATGCACGAGTTGTTGTTGAGTATGGATCAGGACGTGATTGGTCTTCTCGAGTTCGGCATGGCGGTACTGAAGCTCGATTAACGAGAGTGACAGTTGCTCGGTGCGGTGGTCGACTTGCTCTTCCAAATGGGCGTTCAGGGCGCAGACTTGTGATGTCTGGCTGTGGAGTTCGGCAATCATGTCGTTGAAGCGACGGGCGAGCAGATCGAGTTCGTCGTTGCCCGTGGGCATGGCCCGGACGGTGAGGTTGCCGCCTTGGACCAATTGCATGATCTCCACCAGGCGGTTCAGTCGTCCTGTAATCGATTGGGCCAACCAGAGTGAGTAGACGCAGCCCACACAGATGGCGGCCAGGGTCACATAGATCGCATGGTCGCGAATCTTCTGGACCGCGTGGTGAAAGTTCGTGACGCGGGTCAGGTCGAGCGTCTCCTGGTGGACGAGCGCGCCGATCAGCACCCCGGTGGTCATGATGATGAGGCCGAAGCAGAGCATGATCCGGGACTTGAGCCGGCTCTTGGGCAACTCGTCGAAGTTGATCGCCCCGCCCCGCTTGATCAGGTCCGTGATCACCACTCCCATCCACTGCTCGCTCCCGAAAAATGTCACAATCAGGACCAGCACGATGGCCAGCCCGGTGGCGATCAAAATCTGGAGCAGCAGATCGGGCTTGGCCGAAAAACGGTAAGAGAGATCCAGGCACATCGGCAGCGCCGATGTCCAGGGCACCAACAGCCCTTCCGAGATGTTTTGGCGAAACGGGAAGCGCACCGCCTCCCGCGTGGCTGCCTTCGCCAGTTCGGGGGACAGGGGTTGTCCCTGGTGGATCAGCCCGAGTGCCTCGCGCAGGCGACGCGAGTTGTACCATGCCAGAGGAACCGTCAGCGCCACGGTCAGGGCGATCAGAAAGCAGCCCAATTCCAGAAACCGGTTCTGAACGTCAACGGGCATTTCCGTGGTCATGACCACATAAAACAAAACAAAACCGCCACCGATCGATCCGATGAGGCGCGTGGTCAACATCATCACAATGATGAAGTGCTGTCGGCTGTTGCGGTAGACCCATTCAATCACGGCCCGGCACCCCTTGGCAGTCACAGACTGCCACGGGCGGTGGCCTCATTTGTGCCCGTGGCTGAAAATCTCACTCTCCAGCAACTGATCCAGCCGCTCGATGTAGTCCTCGATGTCGATCGAACTCAGGTCGCGTCCCAGTTGGCGAACCTGCGTCCGATGTGTCTCCCAGCGCCGGAGAAACTGGCCTTCAATGTCGGACGAGATGATCGTCTGCACCAGGCGGGCTTCGTTGTCCGTTCGCAAGTCGGCGAGCTGAAGCTTGCCTTGCCACAGCGCCTCCAGGAAGACTCCGCTGGAGAAATCGCCGTCGTCAATTTCCCGCTCCCAGGTACTGACCATATTGCCGATGCGAGCCATCGACT
>JAYTFV010000643.1:0-2214 GCA_043734065.1 Planctomycetota bacterium | reverse complement strand
TTGGTCAAAGTGAGTGCCATTGGGCGTAAGCCCCCTGTCTCGTTGAGTGATCCCAATCCACGACGCAATGAGTCACGTAGCAACTCATCTTTCGGTGATCCGGGGGTTCGGATAGATTCTCGACGCGAACACATCGGCCCGACTCGGAGAGTGCGGGCGACGATCGAACTTGGGAAAGGAAGCCCGATGCGCAGCATCTGCGTCATGAATCAGAAGGGTGGCGTCGGCAAGACTACCACCAGCGTGAACCTTGCGGCGGGACTCGCCAAGCAGGGACGCAGCGTCTGTCTGATCGACCTCGATCCGCAGGGACACTCCTCGCTCCACCTGGGCGTCGATGCGTTCGGCCAAACTCCCACGGTCTACGATGTCTTCTCGGGCAAGAAGACGCTGGCCGAGGTCAAACAACTGGCGGTCGATAACCTGTGGGTCGTCCCGTCGGACCTCGATCTGGCCGCGACGGAGGTTGAACTGGTCGATGCTCCCGGTCGCGAACTGATCCTACGCGGAGCCATCGACCGACTGATTCAACAGCAGCCGTTCGACTACATCGTCATGGATTGCCCACCGTCGCTGGGAGTGCTCACGATCAACGCACTGACTTCGGCGAAAGAAGTCTTCATTCCGTTGCAGCCTCATTTTCTCGCGCTGCAGGGAATGTCAAAGCTCTTCGAGACGACGGCCCTCGTCAAACGACGGCTCAATCGAGAGTTGAAGGTGAGCGGGATCATCCTCTGCCTGTACGAGACGGCCACCCGATTGGCGGCTGACATCACAGACGACCTGATCCGATTCCTCGAACAGAGCGACCCGCAGGCCCCGTGGAAGAACGCACGCATCTTTGACAGCCGCATCCGACGCAACATCAAGCTCGCCGAAGCGCCCAGTTTCGGGCAGTCGATCTTCGACTACGCGAGCAAGAGTCCCGGTGCCATCGACTATGCGGCCCTCGTCGCAGAAGTCATCGCCGCCGAAGTTGCCGTGACTTCGCCGACAGTCGCAACTCCCGCCGCCGCGTGATCGTCTGAAGCGACTGGCCGCAAAAAACACAAAGAAACGCGAGAAAGATAAAGTCAGGGTTCATTCCAAACCCGCTTCCTTAATTTCGCGTCTCTTTGCGTTCTTTGCGGCCAGTCCCATTCTCTTTTTCATGACTGGCTGCGATGAGTCGCTCCGCTGCAATCGTGGGCGGGTGAGCCTATAATCCGCCGCACTTCGACAGGCCGTTCCGTCGGAGATGCCCGATGGATGGCTCGCCCGCTTTAGTCAAATGGTTCATCAATGTCTGACCAGTTCGCTCAGGAATCCGCCTCGCTACCGCAACGTCCCGAGTTGTCCGACGATCTGCCACCGGTGCAGCCGCCGTCAGCGGGCTTCATCGTGCAACTCTTCGTCGTGCCGGGGCTGATCGTACTGGCGGTCGTTGCCGTGTGGGCCATGTTCGGGCGGATTGCGGCGGGCGAGCAGGATTGGCGGAAGCTCGTTCAAGAATTGCAAAGCCCCAACACGCACATTCGCAATCGTGCGATGTATGGCCTCGCACAGGTGCTCGATCAAGATCGACGACGAGGCGAACAGGGCCAGCATCTGGCAAGCAATTCAGAGATCGCGCAGGGCCTGTCCGACCAGTTGTCGAAGGAATTGAAGAGCGGCTCGAACTCGAAAGACGGTGTCGCGATCCAGCAGTACCTGACACGCGCGCTGGGCTTGCTCGATCCTTCCGAAATACTGGACGACACCCGAAAGGAACCGAACTCGGCTGAGAACGACAAGCCTCGTTCGAGTGCCGCCGCCTCGGTGACCGCCGCACTCAAGCTGGCCCTCGAACCGACACGCGACATCGAAATTCGGAAGAGTGCCGCCGCCTCGATTGCGTTCATCGCGGGCCGAGCGTTGGATCGTGGTCAACCACTCGAATCGTCCGGTCTCGTGCAAGCCCTCATCGAAGTCTCCACAGACAAGCAGACGATCATGCGCCAAGCAGCCGCCTTCGCGCTGGGCCTGTTTCGTTCGCCCGAGGCCGATCAGCAGTTGCAGGTTCTGCTCGGTAACGACGATCGGATGACCCGCATCAACGCTGCGATTGCTCTGTCACGCAGCGGCTCGACCGACGGTCTGGCTGTGTTCAAGCAGGCCCTGATGGAGAAGGTTCCGACCACTGGCACAGCGGAGCAGCCTTCGTCTGCAACAAACACCCCGAACGAGAGCGTCGAT
>JAYTFV010000642.1:0-17298 GCA_043734065.1 Planctomycetota bacterium | reverse complement strand
CCAGCCTGTCATGATTCCGCAGAGACGACAGGCTGGAAGCCTATCCCACGGTCCAGGGCGGGTCACGTTTCTCCAGGAAGGCTTGCAGCCCCGCGCGGGCTTCGTCGCTCCGCCGGGCCTCCAGGTGCCACGCTTCCATCGAGCGATTGGTGTGGTCCCCGGCACGCCCATAGAGAGCGGACAGGAGCTGTTTCGTCGCGCGGATCGTCTCCGGTCCTCCGGCCAGCACTTCACGGGCAATACGCAGAGCCTCGTCGAGTAACTTCGCTGGCGGCACAATGTGTTGCACGAGTCCGACCTGCCGAGCCCGCTGGGCATCGATCGATGTGCCGGTCAGCAGCAGGTCGCGCAGATCGCCTTCTCGCACGCGCGTCCGCAGCACATCCCCGATCAGAGCGGGCAGCAGACCTCGCCGCGCCTCCGGAAATCCGATCCGCGCGTCATCGGCTGCGATCACAATATCACACGCGGCCATCAACCCCGCCCCGCCCGCGAACGCGCCGCCCTGGACCACGGCGATCGTCACCAGCGGGCCATCACTCAACAGCTTCAACGCTCGCGCCACCCCCGCCGCCGAACGCTCGATGAGGGCCTCATCCGCAGCCTCTAGCAAATCGAGTCCCGCCGAGAAGACCGGCCCTTCACCTCGCAGTAAGACGACGCGGTTCACGGGGTCCGCCGCGAGGGCCTCCAGCGCGGCACACAACTGCTCCAGGAGTCCGATACACAGCGCATTCCGCCGCTCCGCCCGCCGCAGCATCAGGCTCGCGATCCCAACGCCAAGCGACTCCCGCTGAATCCACTCGGGCATGATCTCTCTCCCGTTGAATGACTGGCCCATTGTATACACATGCTCGTCCGTAAGGTGCGAAAACTCGATGTACACACAGGAGACGGTTTGCCTGATTGCGTGTTCACTGACGTAAAGGCAGCGAACGGCAGCGTCCGTCAGCACTCCTTCACCAACACTTCACACGGTAAAGATGCCCGTCGTGTCATGCTCCCGGTGCCCTGCACTCGATACGGCGAATCGTGTATTGTGCCGAAGCGTGACGTGTTTGGCTGCGTCACACCGGCCATGAGGACTTGGCAAGCCGATCAGGCTTGGCGGGTCAAGATTATCCAAGGGCATCCGATGGACCATTCCAGAACGCAGACTGATCCACGTGCTCATCAAGGCATCGCTCAGACGATCGTGCGGTCGGTATGCGTCATCGCTCTGACCTTCGGGTGTGTGGGACCGGCTGTTCCGCAAGCTCAGGCTGCGGAGCCTGTCGACTTTGCCAAGCAGATTCGGCCAATTCTCCGGAGCTGCACGGGTTGTCATAGCGAGGGAGAGAAAGACGGGGGGCTGTCACTGATGCGACTGTCGGACGCCGTGCGAGGGGGCAAGCATGGTCCGGCGATTGTTCCGGGAGATGCTGGGGCGAGTCTGTTCTTTCAACGTGTTCAATCCGACAAACCAGCGGAGCGGATGCCGCGCGGAGGGAAGCTGGCTGCGGAACAGATCCGCCTAATTCAAGCCTGGATTGACGAAGGGGCGAAATGGCCCGAGGAACCCGTGGTCGTTCCATCAACACCGGTCCACGCCATGCCGATTCTGATTGCCGCACTGTGCCTCCTGGCGATTGCCTACCGATTCTACAGTGCGTTCCTGGCGGCGCGGGTGGCGGTGCTGGATGACCTGCGGCAGACACCAGCGCACACGCTCAACGACGGACAGAACTACCACCCGACGAACAAGTGGGTACTGTTCGGGCACCACTTCGCAGCCATCTCGGGGGCCGGTCCGCTGATCGGGCCGGTACTGTCGATTCAGTTCGGGTACATGCCGGGTCTGATCTGGATTGTGGTCGGCGTCTGTCTGGCCGGGGCGGTGCAGGACATGCTCGTGCTGGCAGCCAGCGTGCGGAACGGCGGTCGTTCGCTGGCCGAAATTGCGAGGGCGGAGATCGGCAACATCGGCGGGACGATTGCCTCGATCACGATTCTGTTTGTGGTCATCATCGCGCTCTCCGGACTGGGACTGGTCGTGGTCAAGGCTCTCGGCGGGGAGGAGATCAAGCTCGCGGCCAAGACGCAGATCGTGCTGCCGGACGGAGTGGCACTGGCCAACGGAAGCAACAACGGTCGCACTTCACTCACCATCCCCGGCGGCAGTGAGGTCGTGTACTCCAATGGATCACGAGCCAGACGATCCGAGGCGATCACGCTCATCGCCCCCGCTGCCAAGGATGGGAAGGCACCGCCGCTCTGGTCGACCGACGAGGCCACCCGCACCCTGACCCTCCCCGGAGGGATTACCCAGTTGGTCCCCGGCAGTTCGTGGGGGACGTTCACGATTGCCTGTACCGTGCCGATTGCCTTACTCGTCGGTCTGTATATGTACGTGTTCCGCAAGGGCAAGGTGGTCGAAGCCTCGCTGCTGGGAGCCTTGGCCACGCTGGCGGTGACCGTGGCGGGCAACTGGATTCCGGGCTCGGTGTGGGAGCCGTATTTCTCACTGACTAGGCAGCAGACGATCCTGGCCATCTGCGGGTACGGGTTCATCGCCTCGGTGCTGCCGGTGTGGTTGCTGCTCTGCCCTCGCGACTATCTGTCGAGCTTCCTCAAGATCGGCACCGTGCTGTTGCTGATCGTCGCGGTGGTCATCGCCAATCCGAAGATGGAGGCCCCGGCGATCAATCAGTTCTTCAAGAACGGCGGCGGGCCGTACTTCAACGGAGCGATTTTCCCGTTCTGTTTCATCTGCGTGATGTGCGGGGCGGTGTCGGGGTTTCACTCGCTCGTCGCCTCGGGGACCACGCCGAAGATGATTAACAAGGAGGGCGACATCCGCATGATTGGCTACGGAGCGATGCTCTGCGAAGGGGTCGTCGGCATCGTCGCTCTCATCGCAGCCGCGTCACTGCCAGCGGGGGATTACTGGGCGGTGAATATCGACTTGTCGAAGGTCGAGCAGTACGCCAGCGTGCTGGAGAAGATGAACGCCACGACTGACAACCTGCCGAAGCTGGAAGAGCAGGTCGGCGGCGAATCGCTGCGGGGCCGCACCGGGGGAGCTGTCACGCTGGCACTGGGGATGTCGAAGATCCTGACCGATGCGACCGCCAAGGTCTCGGGCGGGTGGGGCGATATCAACTCGCTGATCAAGTATTGGTATCACTTCGCAATCATGTTCGAGGCCCTGTTTATCCTGACCACGATCGACACCGGAACTCGCATCGCGAGGTTCCTGCTGCAGGAAGTCCTGGGCAAGGTCTACAAACCATTCGCCAAGACCGACTGGCTGCCGGGGGCGATCCTCTCGACCGGGCTGGTGACACTCGGCTGGGGGACGCTGATCTGGACCGGGTCGATCGACACGATCTGGCCGATGTTCGGGATCGCGAACCAGATGCTGGCGGCAATCGCGCTGTGCATCATCAGCATGTGGGCGCTCAACAACGGACGAGGCAAGTTCGCCTTACTCACGCTGATCCCGATGGTGTTTGTCATCATCACCACAACGACGGCCAGCTACCAGATGGTCACCGGTCGGTTCCTCAACGACTTCAAGACGGGCCTGGAGACCAGCAACCACGCCATGGCGATCAAGGGCGGGTTAAATATCTTTTTCTCCGTATTTATGATCGCGTCGCTGGTGGTGCTGATTACGGAATCGGTGTTGCGATGGATGCGGATGCCACGAAGTGCCAGTCAGTAATATGAGGCGCACTCAACGGATCGATTGCAAGACATCTGCCCATGAGAAAGTGGAAATGAGTGAAGGCCTAATCGTTCTCGGTGCATTAGCAATCGCTTGCGCACAAATCTGGCTCTTTGTAGTGATTTTTCAAGGCAGCCCCGGAGCTGCGTTCCTGTGCCTGATCATCCCATTTCTTGCGTTGTCCTTCATCGGCGAGCATTGGGAGATTGCAAAGTACCCCACGTTCTTGTGGATCCTGGGGATCCTATGCTTGCTTGTTGGGAATTCAATGGGAGGGGTCCACTGACTCCGTTTCTCGCATCCTCTCCGTTCAACAGAGTTGTACTACTCACGTTTGAAATCTGCGTACGCTGCACAAATTATCGAGGGCATCGAGACCTTTGCACCCCAAAGGGGTTGTCGGTGGTCGCCCAGGGTCGCGACCACAGGGAGCGCACCCTGGGTCACGCAGACCCCGCCCGCCCCGATGGGTACAGAGCCATCGCTCGATGAGCCTTCAGGCTGACGCCTGACGCCCGACCTCATTCCACTTCGGTTGCGGCTGGGCCACGATGGGTCACAGTGCGTTGCTGTGGCCCGATTTCAAGGCAGGCTTCGTCTCGCAGAACGGGCGCTGCTAGAATCCTGGTCTCGTAGTTCGCTTCGCCCGTTCGCCCCTTCGTCCAGAGACCGACTCACATGGAGAGTGCCGTTCGTCGAGCTGCCTTTGCAGCCTCGCGCACGATTGTCGTCAAGATCGGCACCAACGCCCTGTCACGACCCGACGATACGCTCGACTTCGACCGCATCAACAGCCTGGCCGATCAGTTGGTCAGGCTGCGGCAAACCGGGAAGAAGGTACTCGTCGTCTCCAGCGGAGCCATCGGGGCCGGGATCGGGTTGCTGGGATTGAAGGAGCGCCCGACCGAGCTACCGCACTTGCAGGCCACCGCCAGCGTAGGGCAGGCTCATCTCATCGGAGCCTATGACGCGGCCTTTCAGAAGCACGGGCTGCGGGCCTCGCAGATCCTGCTGACGGCGAATGATTTTCGGCGGCGCGTGCGGTATCTTAACATCCGCAACACGATCAACACGCTGTTCGAGTACGACGTGATCCCCGTCGTCAACGAGAACGACACCGTCAGCATCGACGAGATCAAATTCGGCGACAACGACCGGCTGGCTGCGATGGTGTCGAGCCTGCTCGAGCGGCCGTTGCTGATCATACTCTCGGTCATCGACGGCCTCTATGACCGTGACCCGAAAGACCCAGCAGCCCAGGTGATCCCGCTCATCGAAGGCTGGAACGAAACGCTCCGCAGCCTCGCCGCCGATTCGAAAAGCTCGCGCGGCACCGGCGGCATGGTCAGTAAGTTGGAGGCCGTCCGCATGGCGACCTCGGGCGGCGGGAACGTGATCATCGCCAATGGCACCGACCGGACCGTCCTCGACAAGGTCCGCGAGGCCCAGGAGGTCGGCACGCTATTCCTCGGATCGGGCGAACCGGTGGCGGCCTGGAAACGCTGGATCGGCTACACTGTGTCTCCGGTCGGGAAGCTGCGACTGGACGCCGGGGCGACGCACGCGGTGCGCGACGGCGGGCGATCGCTACTGGCGATTGGAGTGACCGGCGTCGAAGGGCACTTCTCGAAAGGGGAGATCGTATCGGTCCTCGATCCGCAGGGAACCGAGATTGCGCGCGGCCTGATCAACTTCAACTCGCAGCAGGTGGCCCAGATCGCGGGCAAGCGGACCGAGGCGATCACGGCCCTGCTCGGGGCGGACGCCGACCGAGCAGTGATCCATCGCGACAACCTGGCCGTCACCGGCGTGCGCATGTAGGGCGGGACCAGTGTCCACAGCGAGCCAGTCCCAACCGCAGCGACGACATCTTTTTTCACTGAGGTTGCCATGATTCAGCATTCCGGGTTCGGTCGACAGTCCCAGTTCATGGTGCGGTGTCTCGGTCTGCTGCTGCTGGCTGGGGCTGGACTGTCCTACGCCGAGGACAAGACCGCTCCGGCGAAGGCACCCGGCACCGACTCCGCCGACTGGCAGATGATCGTGCTTCAGGGCCAGAAGGTCGGATACGCCAATTCGATCACCCGCACCGAAGACCGCGATGGGAAACCGGTGACCATCACCGAAGTCTTCACGCGGATCACCATCAAGCGTTTCGGCGGCAAGCTGACCACCGAGATCAACATGCGGACTGAGGAGGACGCCGAGGGCCATTTGCTGTCGTTCTACACACTTCAGGACAATCCGCCGTTCAGCAAGACCGAGTCGCGAGGAACGATCAAGGGGAACGTGGCGACCGTGGCCACCACCTCGTCGGGGAAGACCTTTACCAAGGAGATCAAACTTCCCGACGACGTGAAGTCTCCCAACTGGTTTGATCGAGCCGTGAAGGACTCTCCGATGAAAATCGGGGAGACACGGTCCTTTCGGATGTTCGAGGCGACTGTGGGCCAGATCACTCAGGTCTCCGTCAAGCAGCTGGAACCGGAGATGACGAAGCTGCTCTCGGGCGAGGTCGTGAAGCTGAACAAATCGGAGATGACCCAGTCGATCCTCCCGGGCGTGACATCGACGCTCTATACGGATGACGCGGGTGACGTGAAGAAAATGAGCATGGGGCTGCTCGGCATGGAGACCTTCAGTTGCAGCTCCGAAGAGGCGCTGAAGGAGATTGCCGCCGCGGAGATCGATCTGGGTGTCGAGACATTGATCAAGGTGGGCGTGATCGACCGGGCGTTCGAGACGCGGAAGGTGACCTACAAGCTGGAAGTCGCCGACTTCGACCCTAAGACGGTGTTTCCCGAAAGCCCGACGCAGAAGGTCGTGGCCGGAGAGGCCGGTGTGTTTCAGATTGTCGTGACTGCTGTCGATGCGGGCACAGCCGGGACAGAGCCCGCCCCGGATGCGAAGTATCTCTCCTCATCGCGGTTCGTGGATCTGGAAGACCCGCTGATCGTGAAGCTGGCGAACGAGATGGCGGGTGACGATACCGACCCGGTGAAGATTGCAGTTAAGGCCGAAGCGTTCGTCCACAAGCACCTCAAGCTGAAGAATTTCGCGACCGCGCTGGCCACCGCATCGGAGGTGGCGGCGAGCCAGTCGGGCGACTGTACCGAACACGGCATCCTGCTGGCGGCCTTGCTGCGCGTGAAGAAGATTCCCTCGCGCGTGGTGACGGGCCTCGTGTATGCACCGTCGCTGAAGGCGTTCGGCGGGCACATGTGGACCGAGGCGTACCTCAACGGATGCTGGGTTCCGCTGGATGGCACACTGGCCAAGGGGCACGGCGATGCGGTGCATCTGAAGACGGGGGACAGTGCCCTGGAAGACAGTGGCTCGCTCCCGGTCGAGAGCTTCCTGCCGCTGATTCATGTGATCGGTCGCACGAAGCTGAGCGTCGAGCAAGTGGAGTATGCGAAGTAGGTGAGTCGCGATCAGCGATTCATCGGGTCAGCGGAGGTCTCCGTCATCTCCTTGCGGTGCGTCTCTTCCGCCAGAAACACCGCGACCCAGGTGATCGCACACATCCCGGCGATGTAGGCGGCCACGGACCACGGGTTGTTGCCGCTCCATTGCAACAATGCCGCTGCGACCAGCGGGGCGATGCCTCCGGCCAGCGGGGAGGCCAGTTGATACCCGAATGAGGCTCCCGAGTACCGCACTCGCGTGCCGAAGAGTTCCGCGAAGAAGGCCGCCTGCGGGGCATACATGGCCGCGTGGATCACGAGTCCGACGCTGATGGCGACCGCGATCCACAGCGGGGACTTGGTGTCGACGAGCAGGAAGAACGGCCACGCATAGAGTGCCATCAGCACAGTCCCCGTCATGTAGACGATCCTCCGTCCCCACACATCGGACAGCCACCCAAACACCGGGATGGTGATGAAATGGCAGGCCGATCCAATCAAGACCCCATTCAGGACCGTCGAGCGCGGCAGCAGCAGGATCTCTTTGGCATAAGTCAGCACGAACGCAGTGATGATATAGAACGAAGCGTTCTCCCCAAACCGGGCTCCCATCGCCAGCAGCACATTGCGGGGGTAGTCGCGAATGACCTCCAGAATCGGGAGCGACTTCGGCTTCTCGGTCGAGAGCTGAGCCGCAAAGACGGGTGTCTCCAAGACGCGGAGGCGAATGAACATGCTGATCGCCAGCAGCACGATCCCGAGCAAAAACGGCACCCGCCAGCCCCAGGCCAGGAACTGGGCCTCCGACAGGTAGCTACTGAAGACACTGAAGACCCCGTTGGCCAGAATCATCCCGGCAGGAACACCGGCCTGGACCCAACTGGCATAGAGGCCGCGTCGCCCCTGGTGCCCATGCTCGACCGCCATCAGGACCGCGCCGCCCCACTCTCCGCCCACACCGAAACCCTGCACGAATCGCAATGCCACCAGCAGCATCGGAGCTGCGATTCCAATCGAGTTGTAGGTCGGCAGCAGCCCGATCAAACACGTCGCCGCGCCCATCAGCACCAGCGTCGTGACCAGCATCGACTTCCGCCCCAGACGGTCGCCGAAGTGGCCAAACACGACACCTCCCAGCGGACGGGCGAAGAACCCCACGGCGTTGGTGGCGAACGCCGCCAGCGTCCCCGTGCGAGGGTCCATCGTCGGGAAGAACAGTTTGTTGAACACCAATGCCGTCGCGGTGATGTACAGGAAGAAGTCATACCACTCGATCATCGTGCCGAGGAAGCTGGCGAGGACGACGCGGCGAACGGAGGCGGGTGTCGGAGACGAGGCCGAAGGGGCGGGTTCCATCGGCGGGGTGTTCCAGAGTCGGAGGCTGAACGGAGGCGGACCAACACACTTGTCGAGTGTTGCATAAGGAATCTGAAAACACCAGTTGTGGCAGCATTTACTGTGAGTTGGGAATCAACTTTTCTGCTCGGTCGAGAGCCCGTTCTACACAACCCTTAAGAAGTAGACTCAGTCGTGTGTCCTGTTGAGAACCAGTAAGCCAAACGTCTAACATTCCAAAGTGACTTATTGATTCGCGGCCTTCAACGAGATCAACCACAATGCTTGTGACGTGGTGTTGAATCTCATTGAATCTTCTCAGAAGCGTTGGTGTTTCCAATTCATCTGTCCCAACCGCGTACGAATCGCGAGCGGCAATTGTCAGTAAATGCGACAGACTCGACACGAAGCACAACAGCTGTGCGCCGCTCAATTGTCGTACCCGCTCTCGTTTGCTCAGTGACATTCGATGCCTTTCTCGATGGTTCATGAGGAGGACTGATAACGGAGAGTGAACTTGCCCAACCGCATTCCATACCGACGATTGGGATCAGTTACAGCAAGTTCAACTTCTTCGGCCTCGACGCCGGTGGGCGACAGCACGCATCGCACAGGCCGGTCACCTCCAGCCGGTGGCCATCCATCCGGAACCCGTGCTTGGAGGCCACTTCGTGGAGTACCTGCGAGATCGTGTCAGCCTGGAATTCGATCAACGTCCCGCACTTCCGGCAGATCAAATGGTCGTGCTGGGGATACCCGTAGTCGTGCTCGAAGACATCCCGGTCTTCCTGACGGGCCACCTTGCGGATCAGCCCCGCCTCTTCCAATTGAAGCAGCGAACGATAGATCGTCGACCGGCTGACTCGCGTGCCATCGGTCCGCTGGGCCAGGCGACCGATGAGCTGCTCCGCGTCGAAATGTTCGTGCGAGGCGAAGACCTCCTCGACAATGATGCTGCGTTCGCGGGTGAGGCGCAGGCCCTTTGTGGCGAGATACTCGCGGTACTTCTCCGCTGGGGAAACGGCGACGGGGACATTGTTCAAGGCGGTTTGCATGACGTGAACCGAAGTCGACAGATTTCCCGAGGCCACCAAAGCGGGATTCTAGCAAGTGCGGGCGGCAATGTGGTACGACGCTCCGCGTCGTACGTCACGACGCGGAGCGTCGTGCCGCAATGGTTGCCTGTCGCAGCCTCCTTCGTGAAGATACGAACCTCACCCCGACACCCCTGAAGGACACCCGCCGATGAAACGCAATCCCGTCAAAGCCGCTCTCCGCGATGGCCAACCGCAGGTCGGCACGTGGCTCTCGCTGGGCGATCTGGTGGCTGCGCGATTGCTGGCGCGAGTGGGGTTTCCGTGGCTGACGGTCGACATGGAGCATTCGCCGATTGACTGGTCGCAAGCGTCCGCTCTGTTTGGAGCCATTGCCGATGCCGGGTGCGTGCCGCTCTGCCGGGTGCCGAACGGGACGCATGAGAACATCAAGCGGGCTCTCGATGGCGGAGCGTGGGGCATCATCGCCCCGATGGTCGATACCGTCGAGCAGGCCAAAGCCATCATTGCCGCAGCCAAGTACCCGCCGACCGGCAATCGCTCGGTCGGTGGCACGCTGCACGCGATGAACTTCGACGCCGTAGCAGGCGACTACTATAAGAAGGCGAATGACGAGGTGTTGGTGATCCTGCAAACCGAGTCGCCGACCGGCGTCGCCAATGCGGATGCGATCTACAGTCTCGCCGGCGTCGACGCCATCTTCGTCGGCCCGAACGATCTGCAAGCCCAGATGCGCAGCCCAGACGGAGTTGACCCGACACCCGCCGAACATGAAGCGATGCTGCAACGCGTCCTGGCGGCGGGCAAGCGCACGGGAACCCCCGTCGGCCTGCACGTGCTGACGCCGAGCGATGTCAAGCTGCGGATTGGCGAGGGGTGGCAGTTCCTGGCCATTGGCAGCGACATCCGCATGATGGTCTCCTCGGCCCAGTCGTGGGTCAGTGAGCTGAGCCTCAAGTCCCAGCGCGGGGATTTGGCACGGTATTAAGGCGCTGTCTATCGATCCGTGTCGCCTTTCGCTCCGCGAAAGGACGTTCTTTCGCGGAGCGAAAGACGACAATCCCGGCGACTCCTACGGCTGCCCGTTTCCATGCACGAGCCGATTAAACTCCTCCGGGTCGAAGGCATCGGGGGCCTGGTTCTCCAGGAGCTTTTGGATCGCCGCTGACTGGAGAGCAGCTTCTCGCGGAGAGCGAGGCGCACGGGGCACGGGGGCCGCCTTCTCGCCCGCGACCGTTTCGATCTCGGGGGCTGCGGGTGCCTGGGCTTCCAGTGGTTCAGCGGGGGCCTCGCTGGCGGTCTCTTCGGGCTGCGAGGTGCGGGGCCGAATCGTATAGCGCGGTCCGCCCTCGCGCCATACCTTGGGACGCTTCGGGAGTCCGGCCAGGTTATTCTGGTCCTTCGCCGCCTGCACGACCCACTTCAGCAGTCGGTCATACTGCTCGGTCCCACTCGCTCCTCGGAACAATCCGTTGTGTGGCCCATCCGCGGTGCGAGCTCTGACCAGCAGCGGACTCAGCTCCGGATTCTCGATGTCCACATATTTCAGGATCGCTGCCAGATTGAGGTCGGCTCGCACTCCCTGCTGAATCTTGAACGAGCTGAGTGCAGAGGCTCCGTGGCAACCTCCGTTGCCGCACTTGTTCAGAGCGAGCCGCTGGATATGCTGGCTGAATTCGACCTGAGTCGCTGTCGAGACGACGGCCCCTCCCGCGACGAGACGTGGCACGATGTTCGGCGCGTTCGGTGTCTTGGGGAGTTCGGTGTGTCCGAGCGCGGTCTCGGCTTTCTGGAGGAGGCTCAAGGCTTCCTTGCGAGCTGGCTGCAGCGTGAGCGCTGCTTGCGCCTCGGCACTGGCTTCCTCGTAAAGCTGGTTTTGCTGGCACCACAATCCCAGATCGAGATGGTCGCTGGCTGTGGGTTTGTCGTAGGACTCTCGCAACTGCTGGTACGCCTGCGCCAGGGTGGGGGCCACGGTCCGGACCTGCGAAAACTGCAGTACGAGGGCCCCGTTGTGGGTCTGCACCTGATAGCCCGCGGCCAGTTCGGTGAGCTCGCCCTGAAACACTCGTCCGTCACCCAGGACGACACAGCCGGTTGTCGGTTCGGTTTTCGATTCGGCAGTCGGCTCGTCGACCGCGATCGGCTGAAAAGGGGTCATCCGCTGTAGCAGGGGCGGTGCGACAACCATCGACGGGCCGGGTTTCGGCTTCAGCTTCGATGTTGCGGCCTCTTGAGAATGACTGATCGCCTCCCCGATAACGAGGCACAGTACACCAGCCATACAGACTCCCAGAGACCATCGCAATCGATTGGCAGCCATGACGGAACTCCCTTCCCACAGGCCGGTCCGCTCGTACCCGCGCGACCTCCCCAGCCGACGTGCATCCATGCACTCGGTCAACGAGGCGGGAGTGTACGACCGATGGGCGAAAACGAGCAAGATCAGGCCACCCATTTGGCTGACGAGCCAGGCGGCGTCAGCCCCCGGACTTTGTGAGCGGAAAAATCCGGGTGCTGACGCACTCCGGCTCGCCTGTGTTTCACGGACTGAGGCCATGAGTTGGCAAGGCGGTCGCAACACGTATGATCTCATTGAGTGGGCCACGATCTCTTCATTCACGCGGTCGGGGGATATCATGACAGATCAAAGTTTCAGACTCGGGAGGTTGTCGAGTCGTGGCGTGCCAGAGCCAGCGTCGCGTCCACTGACGACGGGGGTGCCATTCATAGGGCAACTGCTCCTTGCGGTCCTGTGCCTGCTTGTCCCTCGGGCGGGGTACGCCGAGGAGACCACTGCGGGTTCGAGCTACCAGGCCGCATTGGACATTCAATATCGCACCGGGGCTGATCTCAGCGACTACGCGAAAGAACGCTGCCGCCTCGACGTGTACCACCCGACCGACCGCAAGGACTTCCCCACCGTCGTCTGGTTTCATGGCGGCGGACTCACCGGCGGCAACCGCTCCGTCCCAGAGGGTCTGAAGAATCAGGGCATCGCCATCGTCGCCGCCAACTACCGCCTCAGCCCGCAAGTCAAGGCCCCCGTCTACATTGAGGACGCCGCCGCAGCTGTGGCCTGGACCTTCAAGAATATCGAGAAATACGGCGGAAACCCAGACAAGATTTACGTCAGCGGGCATTCGGCGGGCGGCTACCTGACCAGCATGGTGGGCCTCGACAAGAAGTGGCTGGCGGCACATGACATCGACGCCAACCGCATTGCGGGCCTGATCCCCTACAGCGGTCAATGTATCACGCACTTCACGATCCGGGCCGAGCGCGGGATCAGCGACAAACAGCCGGTCGTCGACGAATTCGCTCCGATGTTCCACGTGCGCAAGGACGCCCCGCCGCTGCTGCTGATCACCGGGGACCGGGAGATGGAACTTCTGGGGCGTTACGAGGAGACCGCATACCTGTGGCGGATGATGAAGATCGCGGGACACACCAAGACTGAGCTGCGCGAACTGGAGGGGTTCGGCCACGGAGACATGGCGGAACCGGCTCACCACCTGCTACTGCGGCATATTCGGTCGGGTGCCAAGTGATCGACCGTCACTCGTGTGTGCGGACTCCCCGCTATGCCTGGGGTAGCTGCCTTCGCCAGAAGGCGGGCGAATGGTCTTGGCGTCCATCGGAGGAGTTCGGCAACCGTGAGGGCTGCCTCCTTCCTTCGGGCGCGGGTTCCGGCAGCCCGCGTTCTGGCGAACGCAGCTAGCTTTCCCCCCTGTCAGCCCTCACCCAGCGCGGCGTACCCGGCCTCCATGACTCGCGCGATGGCCGCTGTGTCATAGACGCACCCGCCCCAGGTGCCGCCGCCCGCCTTTTGAAGCATGGCCCACAGGAGGGTGTCGGAGGGCAGCTGCGGGTCGGGCTGGAGCGGGACGCTCGGCGTGCGCTGGTCGAGGAGTTTCGCACCCTCTTCGGGAGTGATCCTTCGCGAGCCATCGCCGACCAGATTGATCGACCCGGTGAGATTGATGCGGTCGACGATGATCTCGATCAGGTCGCCGTCTTTGACCTTGCCGATCGGACCGCCAGCGAGTGCCTCGGGGCCGACGTGGCCGATACAGGCTCCGGTCGAGACCCCCGAGAACCGGGCATCGGTGATGACCGCCACGTGCTTCCCGAATGGCAGATACTTGAGCGCCGACGTGATCTGGTAGGTCTCCTCCATCCCCGAACCGAGCGGGCCGCGGCACATCAGCACAATGATGTCCCCCTCTTTGATCGGGGTGAATGGACCGGCAGGAATGTCGGCTCCAGTGCGGCGCGGCCGTCCCTTGATCGCGGCGATCGCATCCGGCTCGCTGGTGAAGACCCGCGCCGGGCCGACCTTGCGATAGACGCCATCCGCGTCGACCACGCTGGGATCGATGGCGGTGCTCTTGATGACCGAGCCTTCCGGAGCGAGGTTCCCGACCGGGAACGTCACGGTACTCGTCATCCCCCGCGCCTTGGCTTTCGCCGGAGCCAGGATGACATCGTCCGCGTCGATTCCGTCTTGCTCTTTCAGCAGTTCCTTGAACCGCGCCCGGCGCTCCGACTTCTCCCACCACTCCAGCACATCGCCCAGCTTCGCCCCCGCAGCTGTCAACACATCGAGCTTGAGCAGCCCCAGCGCCCGCAGGTGCAGCATCACCTCCGGCACTCCCCCCGCGAGGAACACCCGCACGGTCGGATGCCCCACCGGGCCGTTGGGCAGCACATCGACGATGCGAGGCACGAGGCGATTGACCCTGTTCCAGTCGTCCACCTGCGGACGCGGCAGACCGGCCTCGAAGGCGATGGCCGGGATATGAATGAGCAGGTTCGTCGACCCACCCATCGCCGCATGCACGACCATCGCGTTGTGGACCGCATCGGCTGTGAGAATGTCAGCCAGTGACTTCTTCGCATCCGCCAGAGCCACGACCGCCCGCGCGGACTGGACGGCGATCTCCTTCCACACCTCAGCCCCTGACGGCGACAACGCACTGTGCGGCAGGCTCATGCCGAGCGCCTCCGCCACTGCTTGTGCTGTCGCTGCTGTGCCGAAGAACTGGCAGCCCCCGCCCGGTGAACCACAGGCCCGACAGCCCATGTCGGCGGCGTACTTGAGATCGATCTCGCCGTGCGCGTACCTGGCCCCGATGGCCTGGGCCTTGCCCGCGTCCTCGCCATCGTTCGGCGGGAGCGTCACTCCACCCGGCACAATGATGCTCGGCAGACTCTTCTGCCCGGCCAGTGCCAGCATCATCGCGGGCAATCCCTTGTCGCATGTCGCGACCCCGATGACCGCCTTCCGATGCGGCAACGAACGGATCAGCCGCTTGAGCACCACGGCGGCATCGTTGCGATACGCCAGGCTGTCCATCATGGCGGTCGTCCCCTGCGACCGGCCATCGCAGGGGTCGGAGACATATGCGGCGAAGGGGAGTCGTTCGAGCCGATCCAGTTCGCGGGCGGCGGCCTGCATCAGCAGCCCGACCTCCCAGTGCCCGGTATGATAGCCCAGCGCAATCGGGTGCCCGTCCTCCGCCCGGATGCCGCCCATCGTGCTGAGGATCAATACCTGATCCCGCAACAACTGATTCGGATCCCACCCCATCCCGGCGTTCTGCGTCATGCCGAAGATGTCCCCGCTCGGACTGTCGAGCAACATCTCCGGTGTCAGCGGCAGAGAACCAGCGGGTCCGGGGGCGTTGGAACGCAACTGGTACGCCGCGGGGGAACAGTCGAGGAGGCGGGAGAGGGGCATGGTGGGGAAGGGGAGGAAATTCGAAATCCGAAGCACGAAAATCGAAAGAGGGTCGGAGCATGCGTGCTAGCCATCGAGCTTGCTCGACGTGCTGTTGCTCGATTGTATCTCATCTCGGAGTCGAACGTGGTCGGTCGACGGTTGAGTTCACTTCGTGGTCTCGTAATCAAACACGATCACCTTCTCTCGCCGCCCCTTGGCGAGGGCCACGTAGGTGTCGTGGGCGGGGTGCTTGAGGTAGATCGCGCGACCGGCTTCGTCTTTGAAGGTCACGACGAAGACGTGCGTGAAGCCTTCGGACTTCATCTCCTGGCTGACGTTGGTGCCGTGTTCGTAGCCGATGACGGTGTCGATCTGCTTGGTCATCTTGGTAAAGGCGTCGACGACCTCCTCGACCTGCGCCGGGGTCAGGTCGTCCTTGAACTTGTACATCACGATGTGCTTGAGAACCTTGGCCGACTCCTCTGCGGATTGAATGGAGGGCGTCACCATGAGGAGTCCGCCGAAGAGCAGCGAGAGGGTGATGAATCGCATGGGAGAGTCCGGGGAGGGGGAGGATCGTTGAGGGTTGAAGGTTGAGCGATGGAACGCCCAGGGGTTGCAACCCCTGGGCTTTACTGACGACTGAACACTCACACCAGCCAGCCGACAAGTTGCCGGAAGAACTGAGCATACAGGTTCCCGACTTCAACTTCACCAGCTCCGGGGCCGTGGGCCTTGACCCGCTCGGAACCCCAGTCGACCCACGGGCCGACCCAGTGCGGGGCGACATCGGTGGCGAGCGCAGCCACTCGCCCCCGCCCGTGGTGCGAGACCACGAGTAAGGGGTCGCGACCGCTCGGGGTCAGGGTGAACTCGTGGTGGTTGCGTGTGGCCGCAAACCGCGCAACCTCCAGAAGTGGAGTCGCTCCCGCGCGGGGTACGAAGCGGTTGTAGCCTCCAATCAGCGGAGGTCTCGCGTCCCAGGGAAGCCCGCGTGTAATCGGGTGCTGCGAGTTGAGGGCACGCACAAACGCCGGGTGGTCGCAATTCACGCGGTCGTCCCGATCCGAGATCTCGACCGGCAGGATCTCCGCCACTGGTGTCCCGTCCCAGTCTCCGCCCAGCCCGTGGTAAGACTCCCAACCGCCAATCATCAGCAGGCCCGCCCCGTGTGCGACATGTTCCACGAGCTGCTGCTGGAGTGCTGTCGAGAGCCGGGTGGCCGGATAGTCGCTCAGCACGTAGGCTCGATACGGTCTCTCGAACAGAGAGCGATCAGCCGCCTCGTCACTGGGCACATAATCGTACGTCCATCCGCTCCCGTGCAGCACCCCCGCCAGGTAAGCCCCCGCTGTGGCGAGCGTGGTGTCTCCGAGGTAGAGGAGGTCGGGCATGGGGGAGTCGGGAGTCGGGGGGCGGGAGTCGGGAGCCAGAGGGGGAGTGGGGGAGGGCCAAGCCATCAGCCTTCTGGCCATCAGCCATCAGCCATCGGCCATCAGCCTTCACCCTTCACCCCACGGGGGCTGCGACCTCCAGGAGGTCGACGGCGGGGCGACCGTTGCAGAAGATCGTGGCCATGCGGCCATAGACCGGGGAGGCATCCTTCAGTTGGAGATGCTGCCGCAGCGCAGGCCCCGGAATGATCTTGAGGATCGCGCCCAGATCGATGTGCCGCAGCACGTTGTGCTGGATCAGCACACGCCCCAGGGGAAGTTGTTTGGCCAGGATTTCCGCTTTCACGGCTGGCGTCACATAGGTGAAGTCGAACCGCACCAGGCCGAACTGAACCACCTCGTGCGAACCGGTTTTCGACAACAGGATCTCGCGAATATAGAGCGGGTCTTGCAGCTCTTCGAACACCACCGATACCTCGACGCCGCAGCGGTGAAACTGCTCCATCGTCACCGTCATGTGCTGATCGTGGACCAGCAGCGACTTGTACGGCTCGGGCGTCGTCGAGGCGGGGATGTGCTCGACCTTCTCGAACAACTGATCGCTGTCGGGGAAGTGGTCGGCGAGTTTTTGGAGTTCGTCGAGGGGGTTCATGGGGGGGCGGGGGTCGGGGGT
>JAYTFV010000641.1:0-4268 GCA_043734065.1 Planctomycetota bacterium | reverse complement strand
ACCCCCTGATGCAAGAACCCCGCCAGATCCTGCGAAATCGACTCCTCGCGGGCAACACCAAAGACTGACAGGAGTTAGGGCGGCGACAGTGCCATTCGTTTATACACCATTGACCCAGCGGATAGGCACTCTCACTGTGCGGTGGCGTGGTTGCAACCCCTGGGCTTTCACGCCGACTACCGCCGTCCGATCCGCTGGCGGCTGGCGATGTAGGCCCCCAGCGCCTTGTGATACGGCTCCGTCGTTGTCAACTTGACGTAGTCGATTCCCGTGTGGCCGCAGATCTGCTTCATCTCTTTCAGGAACTCCTGATACTGTTGCAGGTAGGTCGAGCGCAGGCGGTGCGGGTCGACCAGGATGCGGTGCGTGTCGAGTTCCAGGCTGCGGAACAGCGTGGGCTTGGTGAACGGGAAGTCCTCTTCCTCGGGGGCCACGACCTGGATCAGGACCACCTCATGATTGGCATGGCGGAACTGCTTGAGGGCTTGTCCCAGATGCTCAATGTTGTCGAAGAAGTCGCTGATAATAATCAGCAAGCTGCGACGCTTAAGGGTCGGGGCGATCTTCTCGAAGACGCTGGACAGGCTGGTCTCGTTACCGGTTTTCATCGTTTCCAGCGTCTGGGTGATGCGCTGGAACGTCATACGGTTGGTTGAGGGGTCGATCCGTTCGCGGATGTCGGTGTCGAACGTAATCATCCCGACCGCATCGCGCTGCGCGACGAGCAGATACCCCAGCGAGGCCGCGATCGCCCGGGCATAATCGAACTTCTTGAGCGTGCTTTCGCCGTACCCCATGCTGCCGGAGCCATCCACGAGCAGGTAGGCCCGCAGATTGGTCTCCTCTTCGTACTCCTTGATGTAGTACTTGCCAGTCTTGCCGAAGGCCCGCCAGTCGATGTGGCGGATTTCATCGCCGGGATAATATTGGCGGTGCTCGACGAACTCGACGCTGGAGCCTTTGAACGGGCTTTTGTGCTGCCCGATCATGTACCCCTCGACCACCAGCCGGGCGATAAAGTCGAGGTGCCCGAACTTCGCCAGCGCGGTCGGGTCTTCGAGTGGAACAGAACTCAGATCAGTACTCATCGCAGCCAGTTCTCCCATAGGAACCGGCCATTGTGACAGCCTCATCGACCCAGGGGAATGCTACCGCTGGGAAAGTTTTCAGTCGTCAGTTTTCAGTGTTCAGCCAGAGAAATCGGGCTGTCCTGACAACTGACAACTACCCCAGCCTCACGTCGTGACCGACTTCTGGCTCAAGAACCGTCCGCCGCTGATGAACATGCCGTTGTCGCACGGCATGCACCACTCCAGCTTGACGCGGTATTCGAACTGACGGGTTTCGCTGGCCATCCGCACGGTCACATCACCGGGGGTGACATATCCCTTGTGCAGCATGCCAATGCCGAAGCGGCTGATCTCGCGAGTCATGGCTGCGATGGTGTTGCCGCGAACCGTCTGGATTTCGGCGGGGACGGAGAGGTCCAGTCGTTCGGCGTTCCGCTCATGCTCGACATCGGACTTGCCGATGCTTTCGAGGACCAGCCGGAGATCATCCATCGTGGGGCGTGACCAAGGATCGGTAGCCATCTCAAGACTCGTGGGGAAAAGTGTGAGGGGATCGCAGGGGACCATCTTTCGTGTCACCCTGCATCAACCATAGCTCGCAGTTCCGCACCCCGCGTTCTCCTTTTTCACAGAAAATGTGGCGAATCGGAATCAAGGCGTATCCGACAAAAAAGGTCGTCGCGGCGAGCCCAGCGGCCTCAGCCCCCGGACTCTGAGCACAGATTCAGAATTCATCGACACAAATACGGACTGAGCGAGAGAAGCACGAGAACACTGATTTCCGCTGATCGACACAAATCCAGGCCAAGATCAGCGTCGATCAGCGAAGATCAGTGTTCCAAACATGCAGAAATAGTGCCCGTCAACGCTTGATTTGGGTGTTGGAGTACAGGCCTAGCCTGCTCTGGAGCAGGCTCAAGCCTGTACTCCAACCCCGATTCTGAGTCCCGACAAGGTGATCGAGTCGTGAGTCGCCTCCAGTCGAATCTCGCGTGCCTTTGCACACCGGTCGCCTCCAGCGGCAACCGCTGCGACCCCGCGGAGAGAACGCCTTGATCGCCGAAAGCACCCGGCACCCGGCGGACAGAAAACACAGACCGTGGGATCGGCTTCCTGCCTGTCATTTCATGGAAGATGACAGGCTGGAAGCCTTTCCCACGGGTCAGACAAGTCTGACCGATCGCCTAACGACGAATGGAGAGCAGGAACGTCACGCGATGTTGAGGGTCGTCCAGGCCCAGCGTCTGGGAGGGAGACTCTGGGGTGAGAGGCTCGCGGTTCAAGCCCCGCTGAGTGGACAGAGCGCGAGCGCGGACCTGGATCTCCTGGCTGGAATCAAACCGAGGGCCAGGGCGAGTGGTTCGAGTCATGTTTCATTCCGGCAGCATCGGGTGCAGTGAATTCACGCCAGTCCGAGAACGCCTCTCTGGACCGCGCCCGAACTTGGTGACGAAGGCCCACATTCGGCATCCTCGGGTTCCCGCACAGAGCCGCTTCCGCAGCACGATGGGATGTCTCAATCCCCTTCGGCGTAACTAGCCGCGAAACGGGAATCGGAAAGGTGGACTGATTTCAGATCCCGGTCTTCAGAGTCCCGGTCCGCAAACCTACGGTATTTCACTGTAACCCCGTCGAACTTGGCCGACACAGCTTGTCACTTCCCCGACCGCACGCATCCCCTGGCTCGCGGCTCAGCAGGAGCTTCGCCATCCCAGCACGAGGCAGTCTGTCGGCAACAGCGACCGCCGAGACTTGTCGCCCGCGTTCTGGCGAACCCAGCTACTTCGACTGGGACTAAGTCGCATTGGCGGAGTGCGAGTCGCGGTGCGACATCGCCTCAGGGGCGCGAACCTGCCGGTCAGTCTTGTGTCCACGTTCGAAGGTGGGCAGGCGTGCGGGCGATGCGTATGATTCCACTAGCCTGCTGAGAGACCGGGTGGAGTCTACTGTTTCTCGATCATTCAGTTCCGGGGCCTCGTTCCCGTGTGACATGAACCCGTCGGATAAGAATCACCCGTTCGACAAGTCCAACGACAAGCTGCGGCGGCGGATCATCTTTGAGGCGGCTCGACTGATGTACTCGCGACGCGAGTCGGAGTATTACACGGCCAAGCTGAAGGCGGCCCGCAAGATTTGTGGCGGGTGGGTCAAGCCCAGGGATCTCCCTTCCAACGCCGAGATCCGCGATGAGATTCAGCGGTTCGCTCATCTCTATGAGGGGGAGAACCGGCTCAAGAATCTGCGCGAGATGCGGATGGTCGCCCTGGGAGTGATGCGGCTGCTGAAGAAGTTCAAGCCGCGGCTGATCGGCAGCACGCTGACCGGGCATGTGCGAAGCGGGAGTGATATCGACATTCACGTGTTCGCCTCGACGGTGGAAGCGGTCGCCGGGGCGCTCGATGAGGCGGGCCAGGTCTACGAGGTCGAGCACAAGCGGGTTCGCAAGCACGGGGAGGAACGCCTCTTCACGCATCTCCACGTGCAAGGGCAGTTTGAGATCGAACTGACGCTCTATCCGCTCGACAAGGCCCGGCTGGTGTTCAAAAGCTCGATCACCGGGCAGGCGATCGAGCGAGCCTCGATCTCCCAACTCGAACAGTTCCTCGCCACGGAATACCCGGATGAGGTACTCGACCATGTGGCCCCGATCGGCGAGGAGGTCGACCGGTTCACGGTCTTCCGGTCGCTGCTGGTCCCGATGGCGGGCGTCTCGCAAAGTCGCAAGCACCACCCCGAAGGGGACGCTCTCTTCCACAGCTTGCAGGTCTTCGAACTGGCCCGCGACGAACTGCCGTACGACGAGGAGTTTCTGTTAGCAGCTCTGCTGCACGACATCGGCAAGGCGATCGACCCGCTCGATCACGTCCGCGCCGCTTTGGAGGCGCTGCAGGGGTTTATCACGGACCGCACGCACTGGCTGATCGAGAACCACATGGAGGCCCACAAGCTCCTCAACGGCACGATCGGAGCCAGGGCCGAGCGCAGGCTGCGCGAGCACCCCGACTTTGAGGAACTGGAACTTCTCTCCCGCTGCGACAAAGCCGGTCGTCAGCGCGGGATGCAGGTGCCGGACCTGGAGGAGGCGCTGGATTACATTAAGGAGATGGCGCGGATGTACGGCTGATGGCGGGCCGGGTCAGTTCTGGACTGGCCTGAAACCCCGGTCTTGACGACTCCTGACACAAATCCTAACACGAA
>JAYTFV010000640.1:0-2975 GCA_043734065.1 Planctomycetota bacterium | reverse complement strand
GCTACGCTTCGAAGCCTTCGCGACGCAACTAAACGGCTCAACGGGGACTCTCGTGCCGTGCGCGTGCCAATCGCACTGACAAGCGTTATCCTACGATCTGCCGTTGCGTTGCTGCTTCACAGACGACGGTCCGACACTCCGTACAGGAATCCAGGGATGGACCGGTCCCGTTCGCGTTCGACGCCTCCCCCCGCTGATCTCATCGGCACGCAGAATCAATTTGACGAACTGTGCGACGAGATCGCCGATGCCGGGATTGTGGCCTTTGACACCGAGTTCGTCTCGGAAAGTTATTACAAGCCCAGGCTGTGTCTGGTGCAGTTGGCGACGCCGCACGGGGCGTATCTGGTCGACCCGCTGGCGGTTCCCGACTTGAGTGCGTGGTGGGATCTGATGGCGGACGATGAGACGACGATTATCGTCCACGGCGGTCGCGAGGAGATCCGCTTCTGCCAGCGGTATACCGGAATGATGCCTCGGCGTCTCATCGACGTGCAGGTCGCCGAGGGCCTGCTGAGTCGCGGCTACCCGCTGGCCTATAAAAACATCGTGGCCAAGGTTGTCGGCCAGACCGTCGGCAGCCACGAGACCCGCTCCGACTGGGAGCGACGCCCGCTGGTCCCCAAGCAACTCGAATACGCGGTCGAGGATGTCGAATATCTGCTGGAGATCTGGCGGCGGCAGGAGCAGTCGCTTCAGAAACTCGGACGCATCGACTGGGCCTACGCGGAATTCGACCGACTAATCGAATTGGTCCAGCAGGAACGGGACCGCGAAGGGTGGCGAAAGCTCAGCGGAGTCCAGAAGTTCTCGCCCAAGGAACAGGCCGTCGCCCGCGCCCTCCATGAGTGGCGAGATCGCACCGCGGAGCGGCATGACCGCCCCGCCCGTGTGATGTTCCGAGACGACATGCTGCTGGAACTGGTCAAGCGCCAACCGAAGTCGGTGCATGAGATGAACCTCACCCGAGGCATGCAGCGGCGCGACTACCAGGCTCACGCCGAAGACATCATTGATGTCATTCGCGAGGCCCTGTCGCTGCCCGCCGACCTATTGCCTCAGACCAACACCAGCCGGTCGAGTGGCTCGATCGATGATGTGCTGTCGAAGCTGCTCAGTCTGGCGTTGGCGAATCGGTGCATGGAAATGAACCTTTCGATGTCACTGGTCGGGACGATGTCGGACATCGACGAATTGATTCGCTGGCACGTGCTCGATGGTCGCCGGGGCCCCCTGCCTCGGTTGCTCGCGGGCTGGCGAGCCGATGTCTGCGGCGACCTGCTGACTGATCTGCTGGATGGCAAGGTGTCGCTGAGAGTCAGCAACCCGCGAGCGGATGCCCCGCTGCGGTTTGATCGACGCGATGCGTAGTTGTCAGTTTTCAGTGTTCAGTTGTCAGTCAGAGAAAAGCCCCCCGGTTGCAACCGGGGGGCTTTCCACTCACCACTCACCACTCACCACTCACCGAACCCCCTCATGGTCACCATTCGCCCCGTTCGTCGTGCCCTCGTCCCCGTCAGCTCGGATGCGGCTCAGCGGACCTCAGCTCCCAACTACGATGAGTTCCAGAGCGATGTCGAAATCTGGGACATGCTCCAGGCTCGGCCCGAGAACGTGCTGCGGGTCAAGATGCCGCATTGCCATGTCGCGACCAAAGCCGAGATCTACGCCGAGGACGCGCCGCAAGCTCTCGACCATGCCGCCGAGCAGTGGCAATGGCTGCGGTCGAGCGGGCTGATGCGTGAGGCTCCCGGCATTCTGTGGGTCTACCAGATCGTCTCACCCAAGCGACCGCATGCTCCACAGATGGGGCTGGGCGGATACGGCAAGACCGCCGAGATTCGCACGCCGAGTACCCCCAACGGCTGCATCATCCGCAACGAGGGAATTCGCCAGGAGAAAGCCGAAGGCCGCGCCCGCCTGATCCGCCGCATCAAGGCATACATTGGCACCGTCAACCTCGCCGTGCGCGATGACTCCGGGAACCTGCTGAAGGCCCTCGAAGCCGCCGCCGCAGCCCGTCCCTGCGACTACGAGGCCACCGACGAGGCCCACAACATCCACCGCGTCTGGCTCGTCACCAATCCCGAACAGATCGCGAAGTTCACCGCCCTCATGGCCGCTGAACCCGCCGCCTACGTGGCCGATGGCAATCACCGCAGTGCCGCAGCCGCCTCGCTGGGGTACGAGGAATTCCTGACAGTGTTCTTCCCGACGTGCCGGTTGGGGCTGGAGCCGTATAACCGGTTGCTGCCGCTAAACGGTCTGAGCCGGGACGAGTTCTTGGCCAAGCTGAGCCAGAAGTTCGACATCAAGCACCTGGGGGCAGTGGCTCCCTATCGACCGGCAGCGGTCAACACGCTGGGGTTCTACTGCGGCGGTCAGTGGAGCGTGGCGACCCCCAAGCCGGGCGTGTTCAACGCGAACGATGCGGCGGAGTCGATCGATTCCGACATCGTGCAGCGGCTGATCATCGACGAGATACTCGGCATGCCGGACGGTCGCGACAAGCGGATCAACTACGTCGGCGGGAACAAGGACGCCGCCTACCTGAAGAGCCGCGTTGACACCGGGGAGTACGACTTGGCGATCTCGCTGGCACCGGTGACGATGGACCAGTTCTGTGCCGTGTGCGAGCAGAACAAGTTCATGCCCCCCAAGTCGACTTGGTTCGACCCCAAGATCCGCAGCGGGCTGGTAATGGCGATTCTGGAGTAAGCCTCAGCATGGTAGCTGCGTTCGCCAGAACGCGGGTGAGCTGCCCCCGCCTCGATGGATGAGACTACGGAACGAGTGTGGTCGCGATTGTACGCAGAATCCCCCCAACGGGGCCTGACTCGATAGCCCAGGGCGACAGCCCTGGGAACACTCGGCCCCCTCACCGATTCAAGGCACAACGGGCCGTCACCCGTCGAGTCCCAGACGCTGGGTGCTGAAGAGCGGGACCATGACGTTGGACAATGAGGGTCGCCCTG
>JAYTFV010000639.1:0-7770 GCA_043734065.1 Planctomycetota bacterium | reverse complement strand
CCACCCTTGGGCTTTTTCGCGCACTGGATCGTCGAGACCAGTGCGCCGGAAAAACGACCTCTTGGTTCGCTCGCCATGACCACGAGCGCTCGACCCACGATCCAAGTGTCGTCCGCCGTGCGCGCAGGCCGCCAAACGCAAACACGGTGTTTTCCTCGCCAAAATACGGCTCAGTGGAACATAACGGACATTATCGGACGTTGGTGGTGTGGTTCGGGTTTCACTTCAGCCTCTGATTCCTGCCCGCTCTGCGACCCAACCTGTGAGCGAAACGGCGCTAGACGCCGGTTCTTCGCACGCCCACACGCCCCCGCGAAGACCCGGCGGCGAGCGCCGTGTCACACACGCGCTGGGCGATCACTTCGCCCGGCGGTCTTCGTATTTCACGTCGTGAGACTTGGTCATGCGGACGAATGACTCAATCTCTGTTCCCGACTCAAATCCTTGGATTGGCAACCAGCGAAATGAACGGTCATGAAGGTCCACCACAAACCCCTCGCTCACCCGAACGATGGACTTCACCGGCGACCATAGAAACTCATTACGCGAGGTATGGCTTTCAATCACCCAACGGTCACTGGAAATGCCATATCGAATCGGGTGATTCCGATCAGGGTTCCTGGCATTCCGACTGCGAATCCACACCCACACGATAAGAGGAAACACCACCAGATAGACCAAGTATCCATCAATGCTCCGCGCTGACCAAGACTGCAAAACTGCAACCGCGAACATCATGCAATAGACCACAGACATCACTCGGAAAAAGATGGTGCCGTACAGCGCCTTTCCAGAAAAAGCATACTCCCGTTTCCAGATCAAGTACGCACGCTCCATCTCCTCTTGCGTCCAGTCGTAGCAGACTCGAACCTCAGTCGACATCGCGAGTTCTCCAGTTCGATCTCGTGGAACCAATGTCACCGCTTCGCGCCGTTCGTCGACGGCTCCGTCGCGGAGACCTCGGCCGGACCTTCATCGAACCGCCCAATCTTCCGAAACTTGTTGTACCGCCGATCGAGCAACTGCGCGGACGGCAGCGCCGAGAGCGACTTGAACGCACTCAGGATCGACGCCTTCAACGTCGTCGCCATTCGCCGGTGATCGCGATGCGCGCCGCCCAGCGGTTCCTGGATGATCTCGTCGATGACCCCGAACTCCAGCAGATCCTTGGACGTGAACCGCAGCGCATGGGCCGCCTTGTCGGCGTGCTTGGGATGCTTCCACAAAATCCCGGCACAGCCTTCGGGGCTGATCACCGAGTAGTACGAGAACTGGAGCATCGCCACATGATCGCCAATCCCGATCCCGAGCGCGCCGCCGGAGCCGCCTTCGCCGATCACGATGCACACGATCGGAGTATCGATCCGCGACATCTCGCGGAGGTTGTACGCAATCTGGTACGCCTGCCCGCGCTCCTCGGCTCCGATTCCCGGATAAGCCCCAGCAGTGTCGATCAGGCACACAATCGGCAGACCGTACTTCGCCGCCAATTGCATCTTCGAGAGCGCCTTGCGGTATCCTTCGGGATGAGCCATGCCGTAGTTGTGCTTGAGCCGCTCCTCGAGATTGCGACCTTTCTGCTGAGCGACCAGCAGCACCTTGCGTCCATCGATCCGCGCCAAGCCGGTCACGATCGCCGGATCGTCGCCGTGGGCCTTGTCACCGTGCAGCTCGACGAACTCATCGCAGACCAGTTCGATGTAGTCGAGCGCCTTGGGCCGCGCCTCGTGCCGCGAGACCTGCACCGTTTCCCACGGATTCAGGTTTTCGTAGATCTCCCGCTTCAGCCGCTGAATCTCGACCCGCATCTTGCGAATCGCATCCTTCGTCACATCGGACGGATTCGGCTGGCCCTCTAAAGTTTCCAGCTGCCGCTCCAAGTCATGGATCGGGCGTTCGAACGGGAGTGGAGTGAGCAAAGACATGGGCACGGCATCCAGACAGACCAGCAGCAAACCCGGCCAAACCGGGACGGAGTAGCGTACCGGATTTTCAGAGTGGAGTCACCGGAAGTTGTTCGTGAGTTTCGCATCGCCGTCCCGAATCACGGTTCGATGCGGGAGCCACTCCATGGCAGCGATTACGTCTATGGCAAATATTGACATCAAACGGCAGCGGCGGTAGGCTGGGCATTCACCACCGAACGCTTGGAGACAGCCCGATGAGTTCCACGTTGAATTTGTCATTGACCGACGAGTTGCGAGCATTCGTCGACCAGAACTCCGGAGATGGCACTCTGTACGCCACACCGAGCGAGTTCGTACGGGATCTTTTGCGAGAGAAAAAACAACGTCTTGAGGCCGCTCAGATACGTGATGCGATCCTCAGCGGCTATCAAGATGCAATCGAAGGACGCACGGTTCTTTATGAAGGCAACCTGCGTCAGTTGATGAAGAAGGCTGCGAATTGAACGCGGGAAAGAAAGCCTCATCGGGTGCCAAAGTCCATCTGACGGAGCGGGCGCTCTCGAACCTTCGGGAGATCGAGCGTCATTCCGTGCAGGAGTGGGGGCGAAAGACAGCCGATCGATACTTAGATGAATTCTCCGCAGCGTTCGACCGGCTCCGGTCGAATCCCGAGATTCTGCGCCTGGAACCGGACTTCGCCCCCGGCCTCTCCTTTTACCGAGTCAAGAAGCACTTTCTGGTTTGCGACCACCACGGGACGACAGTGATCGTCCTGACCGTCGTCCATACCAGCATGGATCTCCCGTCAAGGCTTTCGGAACTGGAACCGCGCCTGAACGCGGAGGCTCAGGCATTACGGAGCAGACTCCGGAACGCTCCGGAGTGAGGCGTCGGACTCTGCCGTCTCAAGACTTGGCCGGACACATCTGCTGCAGCACCGCTTCCAAGTCGGCCATTCGATCAGCGGGAATCTGGCAGGTCGCCTTCTGCTTTTGAGGGTTAATGACCAACGTTCCGTCTTCACTGAACGTGTACTGCTGGATGTCATTCCACTTGAAGAACCCACGGTAGATGCTGATCCCGTCTTCGCAGACACGCTGTCGCAGGAAGGCCCGGTGGACCACCCACGTTCCAATGGCCAATGTCGAGACAATCACTGAGAGGCCAGCCAGCGTTCGCCAATCGGGCGGCCTCTGAAACAGCCCGAAGAAAACTATCCCCAACGTCAAGACCGACCGTAGCCGCTCGGATGTCGGGCCGAGGTCGATTAACTCGCGGCTCTGAGTCAAGGTGACATGACTTCCGATCGTGGTGGCCAGCCTGTAGAGACCGCCGCCGATGATCAGAATCTGCACTGCGGTCCAACCCCAGGGAGGCATGGCTTTCCTTTCGATCCAAAATTGCCTTCGTTCAGATCAGCACTGCAGCTGTCCCGTGTGGGCACTTCTGCATCAGGATCGTGTTCACTTCATCGACGGACTCTTCGGGAATCAGGCAGGACACCTGGTTCCATCCCGGGTTGACAATCAATGTCGTGCCGTCCCTGCGGTAGTGTTGGACAGCACTCCAGGGGATGAATTGTGGCCCCTTCATCCACAGCATGCGAGTGGTCACTCGCATCCCCTGCTCCAGCAGGCACTGCCGCTGTGTCGCCCGAATCCAACTGGAGGCCAGCAGGCACACAAAGAACACTTCAAATGATAGACCTTCCCAGAATGTTGCAGAATCGAAAGACTGCCAGAACATCATTACGCAACTGACTATCACACAGAAATCACCCAACACCCGCCAAATACTCCACGGGGTTCGACCCAGATCGATCAGGACCGGGCTTCGAGCCTGCTGGGAGTGGTCAGCGATCGCTCCCCACAGAATCCAGATCCCCTGCGCTGCAATGGCAATCGACCAGACCATCCAGAGCCAAGCAGCCATGTCTGAACTCGCCACGCGGGATGTGAAAAGGGGGATCACATTCATGACCGACAAGGATCGGAAACGCCGTCAGTCGTCGAGTCAGTCTACCATTGCGAGCGTTCTGCGGGGAATCTCTGAATGGCCGAAACACAGCAAATCTGCATCGATTCGACGAACGAGCAGACACCTCATCCGCTCAGTGTCCCGTCAGGGACTCCCGACAGTAGCCCACCGATTCATCGGTGGGACTTCGTGGACATCGCGAAACCAGCCCCGTCAGGGGCGACAGAGATTGACGCACAACGTGGTGATCGACGCCCCACCACCACCACTGCCCCTCTTCATGATCTTGTACTCATGATCTTGTGAATCTCCTCTCCTCCACCGCGAACAGCCCAGTGGTGGCGAGAAAAGGAATCACAAGATCATGAGTACAAGATCATAAAGAGGCTGGCTCATGCACCTCACGGTTTGAGAAGAGCAGGAGTTTCTGTCGTCCCTGTCGGGACTGGACTGTTGGTTGACCGACGTGAACCCACCGTTGAAATGGTGGGCTAGTGTCGAGTGTCCCTGACGGGACAGAAGACGGGTTTTCGCTGGGAGAACGGCCACCTGGGAAGCCCTGCCCCTTCGAGGTCAATCTCCTGACGTTTGGGATGCACCCACAACCTTCGGCTTCATTCAAGCGGGTTGGACGCTGGCTGTCAGGCATCCAAATCCAAAATCGCCTGCAGCACCCGTTCGATCCGTTCCAGTTCGGCGGGGCGGTCGATGCCGGGGGCTTTGAGCAGTTGGACGTGGACGGCCAGTTCGTCGATGCCGTTCAGGCTGCGGTCGAGGGCCTCGGTGGTGGTGTGTTGCAAGCGCTCAAGTTCCTCGACTTGGGGGCAGTTGGGGGGCATTGTTCCGGAGGTCGCTGGGGTGTGAGTCGCTTTCAGTGACTGGACGAGGAGGCATGTTTCGGTGAGCCAGATGGCTCGCTCCGCCCAGAGAGTCTTAATTCGTGCGACCTGCTCCGGGAGATCGACGATGCCGAGCGCGGGGCCAGTCGCAGCCAGGTGGTCGAGGAGGTCGCTGCTGCGCGCGATGCGGGTGCCGAGCGGCTCGGGAGCGGGACCAGTGGGCGGGATGGGAACCTCCTCAGCGACCGACAGCAGCAGCGGGACGAAGAGGGGCCAGAAGACCCAGGCTGCCAGAATCGTGGCCCACGCCCTGCCCTTGTCGGACGAACGAGCGGCGAACCCGATGGCCACACCGGCTCCGAGGAGCAGATACAGGAGAAGCGTTTGGCGGAAGTCCATGATGTGTCTTCTTGGCGAGCCGGGTTGCATCAGCACCCGGACTCTTTGAAGTTGATCCGTTGTCCGAAAGGTCCGGGGGCTGACGCCACCCGGCTCGCCGAGATGTAATTGCTACCTCTGCAGCCGTTCCCAGATCGTGAACACCATGATCGGAGCGATCACGCTGTAGCACGCACTCCACGCCAGTACGAGCCGATCGAGGAAGCACGATCTGTTGTAGCGGGCCTCCATATTCATGCGACCGGGCAACGTGTCGGCCAGTCCCTGGAAGCCGCGATACAGAGATTGCGTGCCCCACAACCCGCCGAGGAACGGGAAGGCGAAACCGATCCATTGCACGACTCGAATCCAGAATTCCGGAAGGTTGAAGACCATCACGGTGAGACAGATCACGAAGTAGATCGGCAGGATGCCGATCAGGCCGATGGCTGCTGTGGCCTTCGACTTGAGCGAGTGAATCACGACATCCCGCATCGTCAGCTTGATCCCGCTCAGCAGCCCGTAGAAGTACAGGCTCGGCAGGCAGATCCCCGTCGCGGCGATCATCCCCAGGGCATATGCCACGATCAGCGCGGGGGCCGTTCCATCGGTCCAGGGAGCCAGCGGAGTGGCAGCTTCACGGAACTCGATGAGTGGTCCGCCGCTGGTCAAGACCTCGCGCGGGGCGTGGAGTTGCGGCGTCCAACCGGAGACTCCAATCAGCAGCCCCATCGTCACTCCATACAGCAGAAAGCCGAGAAACGAGATGAGTAACAACTGAGGGATGAGGACGGCTTGCCTCGCCGTCGACCGGATCAGCCGCTCCAGCAGCGCGTGGTGTTTGAGGATCATCTCGGTGAGCGAGAGGACGCCGGTGGAGGCCGGGAGAGCTTCGACGGGAGGTGGCGTGGCTGGCGCCGCGTCGGGAATCCAGGCATCGTCGATGGTCTCGACGCGGGTGCGGTCGAGGGTTTGTTTGAGGGAGTCGAAGGTGTTCATGATCGGCTTTCTGGAATGTCGGCGACTTCTCCGAAGTCGCCGTTTCGATGTGGCGATAAGAGGGAGTCATGGAGTCACTCCATCGCTCAACCCAGAGCGTTCCATGTCCATCGAACGTCGCCCGACATGGCGGACGACGAACCAGCGATTTCGGAGAAATCGCCGACAATCAAGCCCCGAACTGGAACAGCCCGACGAAGTAAAACAGCTCGGCCCCGGTGAGGCCCACGAGCATGATCCACCAGATCGGGGCCGTCGGGCGCTCGGGCTCCAGGCGGAGCATCACGCGGGCAAACGTGTCGGTCATCGCGATCCCCACCCCGGTGAACACCACCAGATTGACCAGTAGCACAAAGCCGGGATGCGGCACAGCTGCGGTCAGGAACCAGTTGATCGGGATCGAGGCGACCATCGCCAACCCGCCCCAACTCGTGGTGACCATTGCCGCCAAGAGTGTCGAGGATGCCTTGAGCCGGGAGCCGTTGAGGCTGTTTAAGATGTAGAGGGCGGGGAGCGGCAGGCCCCACGCGATCCCTGCGCAGAAGGTGCAGAGCAGCGCCTTGCGGAGCATCTGCTCGGGACCACCGAGCAAGCCCATCGTCAGACCGTACGTCGAAGTCCCCAGGACCGCCGTGCCGAACAGAGAGGCCCAGACCCACCAGGGGTAAACGGCTTGGCCGGAGTGCCAGCGAATGGCGAACTCCTCGGGATCGTGGAGGGCGATCTGGACGTGCTGAATGCCTTCGCGGAGAGAGGCGGTGGACATGGCGGATGCTCCCCTGGGGAATCTTCAAATCGGTGACAATGAAGAACTCGCACCGTGATCCCTTCGAGATTCAGAACCGCAGGGGCCGTTGGGACATAACCTGGAAAGTGGTCAGTCAGACATCGGGGGCAACAAGTCAGCCGGGTGATTGGTATTCGTGGCCCGTGGGGGAATCAGTAGCATTCGCGCTCCACATGGGTCTCCCACGGGGAGGCACATGATTTCGTTTGTTCGCGTCCTCAGTTCCAGGAGTACGTTTCACATGTTGAATGAGTTCAAGAAGTTTATTCTCAAAGGGAATGTGGTCGACTTGTCGACCGGCGTCATCATCGGGGCCTCGTTCGGGGAGATCGTCAAGGCGTTCACGGGAGGCATCGTGAACCCGCTGCTGAGCGTCCTGGGAGGTAAGCCAGATGTGAAATGGCTGGTAAAGTTTCGAGGAGCAGACTTTGACATTGGCGGGGTCATCAGCGCGGGATTGGGATTCCTGATCACTGCGGCGGTGGTCTTCTTCGTGATCATCAAGCCGGTGAATCATCTGATGTCGAAGATGAAAGCGAAGGAAGTGGCGGCATCGCCGCCGGGACCGACGCCGACGGAAGTGCTGCTCACCGAGATTCGGGATGCGCTGGTGAAGAGGTAGTGGAGCGATGTGGAACGAAATGGATGCGGAGCAGTTGTGACACCACGTCCGGATGTGTTTTTTGTGGTCCGTTGCACGGAAGTGGAATCTGGGGCGCTCACGACTCGTCGATCAGGCGAGCCGGAGGGCGTCAGCCCCCGGACTGGGCGGCGCTCGAAAGAGTCCGGGGGCTGACGCCGCCCGGCTCGCCTAATCTGGCGTCGGCTGATCGCAACAGAAGGACTTTCTCCCCTCAAACCCAAGCCCTCCCACTTCCGCCCG
>JAYTFV010000638.1:0-5662 GCA_043734065.1 Planctomycetota bacterium | reverse complement strand
GTGACCGCTGGCCCTGACCGCCACACCCGTTGGAAATCCAAAGTCAAAACCGCCAAACTGACGCTCTCATGATGTGAAAGTTCGGCTGCGGCGGACTAGCCTCTGCGGCTTAAGATCTGGCGACACCCATCGCAGCCGCTCGAATCCACGGCCAGACATGCCGGTCGTTGTTCACGCTGCGGACATCGATGATGCCGGGGCGGCAGCGGATTTCATTGAAGCCGCAGTTCGACTGGTGCAGGAACTTGGCCCGGTCCAGCGGCAGTCCCAGAAAGTCGGCCACCAGGACGCGGTTGACGACATTGTGAGTCACGATCACGATCGTCTGGCCCACATGCTTCGCGACCAAGGCGTCAAACGCAGGCCGCGCTCGGGCCAGCACTTCAAAGTAACACTCGCCGCCGAGGTACGGCACCTCGGCCGGGTTGTCGAAGAACGCCTGGAACGCGGTGGGATCGCGGGCCTGGATCTCCACCCAGGAGAGTCCCTCCCACTGGCCGACACCAATCTCGTGCAGCCCCTCGATCGGTTGAGGCGTCAGTCGATGCGGAGCGGCCACGAGTTCGGCGGTCTGCCGGGCGCGGAGCATCGTGCTGGAGTACACCGCGTCGACAGAGATGGCTCGCAGTGCGTCCCCGAGCGCGGTCGCCTGCTCGACTCCGACCGGGGCCAGCGGGCCGTTGATCGTGCTCCCCTGCAACCTGATTGGCACCGCCAAGTTATTCGCGGTCGCTCCATGCCGCGCCAGAAAGACGATCGTTTCAGCAGACATCGAGTTCAACCGTTCGGTGAGGCACAAGGCGGCGTGACATGGGCAGCCACGGCTCCGCGTGGCAGAGGATCGGGCACCAGCACCTGAATCTCGTCGTCGACGACGCGCACCGAGAAGCAATCAGCTCGCAGCTTCGAGTTCGGTGCGTCAAGCCACGAGCCGTCCTTGATACTGAATCGCCAGGCATGCCACGGGCAGGAAACCGCCCCGTCCTCCAGTGCCCCCGCCCCCAGCGAGGCCCCCATATGCGGACACGTATCGCTGATCGCGAAGTATGCTCCACCAGACAGAAAGACCGCCACCATCCGGCCATTGACCGCATAGGAACGCCCTTCCCCCTCGGGGATCTCGCCCACATCGGCGACGGTTTTGTAATCAGACATCGCAGCCGCGACCCTTCTGGACATAGTCTTCCCCGCCAGACTTCCGAAGTCTTCGGAGACTTCGGAAGTCTTTCGAGTCGAGGCGGGATCATACCGGCGTCGACTCACCGGAACGAACCGGCAGTCACATCATACGCCCCAGCCCCCTGACTGTCGCGTGCTGGCCTGCCGCCGGGGGCGGTGGTGTGTGCGTCCCAAACATCGGTGACCCCGACCCCGAAGGGGTCACGTCCCATAGCCCAGTGTTGCCCGCGCAGCGGGAAACCCTGGGTCTGCGACCGATGACACAAGTTCCAACCCCAACGGGGTTGCGTCCGGCGTGCGGCGCAACCCCGTGGAGGTTGAGGGGATTGCTCAGTCCGTTCACCCAGCGTCTTCCGCTGCGCGGCTGCCCCTGGGCGACGAGACGAGACCCCGTTGGGGGTCCATGTCCTGGCGACCTCCCGATTCACCGACGTTTGAGACGCACACACCGGGCGGTGCGAATGCTCTTAAACTGGGGCACATCTCCCGTTGCCGATTGACCTGCCCTTTCCCGGTGCGGTACAACCCCGGCTGCAAACGTGGCGGTTTCCTCACCATTCGTAGCGGTGGGCGTTGCGGTTTGACGGGGAAGGCCTAGAGCCTAGGGCCAGCAGGGATGCCTGCGGGGTCAATCCTCGGTGACACCATCTGCCAGGCTCATTCGTCTCATGCAAGTTCAACTTCCCGACGGTTCCGTTAAGGACTACCCCGCCCGCTCCTCCGCTCTGGATGTCGCCCGGTCGATCTCCGAGCGGCTCGCCAAGGCCACCATCGCCGTGCAGATCGGCGACACGGTATGCGATGCGTTTCGGCCTCTCGAAGACCTCACGACGCTCAGCCCGATCCCGCTGAAGCTCATCACCGACAAAGACCCCACAGCTCTTGGCGTGCTGCGGCATTCGTGTGCCCACGTCATGGCCCGCGCGGTGATGCGGCTCTACGAAGGCGTCGGCCTCGCCTTCGGCCCGACCACCGGCAATGGGTTCTATTACGACTTCGACCTCGCGCAGAAGATCAGCGAGGAGGACTTCCCCCGCATCGAGCAGGAGATGGCCGCCATCACTGCCGAGGCCGAAGCCTTCGAACGCTTCAGCCTCACCCGCCCCGAAGCCGTCCAACTCTGCAAGGACTTGAAGCAAGACCTCAAGGTCGAACACGTCGAGACCGGCCTCGCGGCCCATGAGACCCTCAGCTTCTACCGCCAGGGCGAGTTCGTCGACCTCTGTCGCGGGCCGCACATCCCCGATGCAGGCAAGATCAAAGCCTTCAAACTCGTCAGCATCGCGGGCAGTTACTGGAAGGGCGACGCGAACAACAAGCAGTTGCAACGTCTGTACGGCACCGCGTTCTTCGAGAAGAAGGACATGGAGACCTACATGACCCAGATCGAGGAGGCCAAACGCCGCGACCACCGCGTCCTCGGCAAGCAGCACGGGCTGTTCGCGATCTCGAACGAGGTGGGGCAGGGGTTGTGCCTGTGGCTGCCGAAGGGGGCCATCATCCGCTCGACCCTGGAGGAGTTCATCAAGGCCGAACTCGTCCGCCGGGGCTACATGCCGGTCTACTCGCCGCACATCGGGCGGGTCGAGATGTACGAAACCAGCGGGCACTTCCCGTACTACCGCGAGTCGCAGTTCTCTCCGATCTTCGGCCATCCGGCGGGCCAGACCATCGACTTCTGGCGGACCAAGCTCGGCGAGGGAACGCTGCGTCCCGAGGATGAGGCCAAGCTCAAGGCGTCGGCCAATGTCTGCGGTTGCGAGTTCCACGACTACCCGATGAGTGGCACCGCCGACGAGCGGGCGGCGTACCTCCACAAGTGGGAGAAGACCCAGGAACGCTACCTGCTCAAGCCGATGAACTGCCCGCACCACGTCCAGATGTACAAGGCCGAACCGCGCAGCTACCGCGACCTGCCGGTGCGGCTAGCCGAGTTCGGAACCGTCTACCGTCATGAGCAATCGGGCGAACTGAATGGCATGCTGCGAGTGCGGGGCCTCACTCAAGACGACGCCCACTTGTTCTGCACTCCCGAGCAAGTCGAGCAAGAGTTCAAGGACACACTGAACCTGGTGCAGTACGTGTTGAGTGCGGTCGGCCTCAATGACTACCGCGTCCAACTCTCGACCCGTGACCCCAAGTCCGACAAATACGTCGGCTCGCCGGAGCTGTGGGAGCGGGCGGAGAACACCTTGCGGAAGGTGCTGACCGAGGTCGGCTTGTCGTACACCGAGGGTGTCGGCGACGCGGCCTTCTACGGGCCGAAGACCGACTTCATGGTCCGCGATGCGATCGGTCGCGAATGGCAACTCGGCACGGTCCAGCTCGACTACAACCTCCCCGAGCGGTTCCAACTCGAATACACCGGAGCCGACAATACGACCCACCGCCCCGTGATGATCCACCGCGCCCCATTCGGGTCGATGGAGCGCTTCTGCGGCATGCTGATCGAGCACTTCGCCGCTGCCTTCCCGCTGTGGCTGGCTCCGGAACAAGTCCGCATCCTGGGCCTCAACGACGACATTCTTCCGTATTGCCAGGAGATCCTCACCAAGCTCCGAGCTGCCGGGTTCCGCGCGAAGATCGACATGCAGAGCGCGAACGTCAAGAAGAAAATCCGCGACGCCCAACTCGATCTGATCCCCTACATGCTGGTCATCGGCGGCAAAGACCGCGACCAGGGCGGCGTCTCGGTGCGCGATCGCATCGAAGGCGACCTCGGCTTCATGACCACTGAGGCGGCGCTCGCGAAACTGATCACCGAGCGCGATGGCAAGGTGATCCGCCAGTCCGTCAAATCCGCCGCCACGACACTCGCCGCTGGCAGCGACGAAGCCAAGGGGAATGAGTACTGAAGTAGGATGGGCACTCCTGCCCGTCCCCGAGCGACGTTCCCCCCTCGCGAGCGGCAGCGGCGGGGTGGCCCAGACATCGCTTTCGCTGGGGAGCCTACCGGTGTGCCTTGGCACAAGAAGTTCGTCGTGCTAAACCTACTTCTCAAGAACCTCTTTCGGCTGCGCCGCCCCGGTCGCCCAAAGCGGCAACCGGGGGCCACCCTGCGATGAAACGGAGGGAGCTTTTGGAACACGTTGATCGCCGAAAACACTGGCGGCCCAGAGCGACCGCCAGTGGCACCCGGCGGTGATGGCGCGATCGCCTGCCACGACCGAAACGGGAGTCCATCACCATGTCGTCTGCCCCGTTGTCGGACACGGCGAAGAAGAACGTCGAGGCCATCGCCCAAGTGGAGCAGCAGCTCCACGGACGCCGCTCGCGGGTCGAAAAGATCGCGGATTGGGTCGCCAGGTTCTTCGGGAGCCTGTGGTTCATCGCGGCCCACGCCGTCTTCTTCACGGTTTGGATCGCCCTGAACGTATGTGGGCTGCCCGGCGTCGTGGCGTTCGACCTCTACCCGTTCCCATTCCTCGGCTTCATCGTCGGGATCGAGTTCATCTTCCTGACCACGTTCGTGTTGATGAACCAGAACCTTCAATCGAAGAGGCAGGAGCAGTGGGGCCACCTCACCCTGCAAGTCGCCATTCTGACCGAGCAGGAAGTGACGAAGAACTTACAGATGCTCCACATGATCTGCCAGCAATTGGGGCTGGAGAAGGCAGGGGCGGATCAGGAGTCGAAGGACCTGGCCCAGACGACGCCGGTGACGGCTTTGGTCGAGGAGATCGAGAAATCCCGTGAGGTCGGGGAGGCACTGGTCGAGGAAGTCGGTAAGGTGCTGGAAGCCGGGCAAGAGTTGGTGGGAGAGATGGAAAGAACGAGGGAGGCCGGGGCTGAACTCGTGGACGAGATGCACAAGACGCAGTTGGTCGGGGAAGAGTTGATCGGGCAGTTGGCGAAGGGGCGGGAAGTTGTCAAGGACGGCCCGTGATCCAAACCTACTGTTCCGGCGGGGTGGCACTGTCAACGGAAGGAACACCGTCGAATGAGGGTTGATGTTGGGTGCCACTGGCGGTCGCTTTGGGCCGCCAGTGTGGGGTGGACGTGGAACTGCCGTTCGCACTGGCGAGTCAAAGCCCTCGCCGGGTGCCACTGGCGGTCGCTTGGGGCCGCCAGTGTGGACGACCCTGAACTGTCCCTCCCGCAGTCAGGCGTCTGAACACTGGCGAGTCACAGCCCTCGCCAGTGGCCCCCGTCGCCAGCACGATTTATCCCGAAGGAATTCCAGCCCATAGCCGGTGGTGAGCGCAGCGACACCACCGGTCAGCGGACTCCCCTGCCTGTCCATCCCGAAGGGGTTGCAGCCTGCCGCATCGTTGACACTACCACGTCGGCTGAAATCCCTTCGGGATATGGGAGCCTGTGGGGGCGTGAACCGGTGGTGACGCTGCGCTCACCACCGGCTATGGGCTTGGTCCCCTGCGGGGTGGGGAGTTGACCTCCTCCGGAAGTCTTCCCCCGGCCCCGACGGGGCCTGACTCGATAGCCCCGGGGCGCAGCGATGCGAACTCGGAAGCCCACCAAATCC
>JAYTFV010000637.1:0-1608 GCA_043734065.1 Planctomycetota bacterium | reverse complement strand
TGAACGAGATCACTTCGGCACTCTCGTTCAACGGGGACCGGATCCTGGTCAACAAGTTTCCCTATGAACTGGGGAACCCGTCGCGTTGGGATGTCTTCGTCTTCAAGTACCCCGAAAAACCGAATGTCAACTACATCAAGCGGCTCGTGGGACTGCCGGGAGAGACGATCCGCATCCGCCAGGGGAACCTGTATCTCTGGGATGATAAGGCCAAGGTTGAAAAGATCCTCCGCAAGGACGATGTCGACAAGCAAAATGCGATTCAAATCCCAGTGTATGACGACCGGCATGCCCCTCGGGATCTGCTCAAGTCGGGCTGGCCGGAACGCTGGGCGGCTGTGGCCAAAACGGGTGGTGATGAGGGCGTGGCGGGCTGGAACCCCACCGCTTCTGTCTGGAAACAGGATGCCGAGTTGCGGACCTTTCAGTGCCAGGGGGCCAGCAGCACCGACCTGAACTGGATTCGCTACCGCCACTACATTCCCAGCCAAGCCGAATGGCAACTCGCGCTGGACGGGGGCCAACAATCGCCCGTGCCCCGCCTGGTGGCTGATTTTTGCGGGTACAACACGTACTCGGGGACCGAGCCGCCCGTGATGGATCATGCCAAAATCGACTCGCATTCTGCCGATGCCATCGGAGCGGGTGAGTTCTGGGTCGGAGATCTGACACTCCACTGTCAGGTGGACATCAAAGCCACCGGCCCCCAAGCCCAACTGGTGCTGGAGTTAATCGAAGGCGGCATCAGTTACCAATGCCGCATCGACTGCCAATCGGCCACGGCTGTGCTGTTCAAACAGACGAAGGACCGCGAGATCGAGTTGGCCTCAGCCCCCTGCGGACTCTCCGGTCCGGGGCATCATCACCTGCGGTTTGCCAATGTCGATGACCGGCTGGTGCTGTGGGTGGACGACGCGGTCATTGATTTTGGGAAGGGAGCTGTCCTCGATCAGGCCAATGCGCTCATTCCCAATTTGCCCACGGACGACGACCTGACCCCCGTCGGGATCGCCGCTCGTGGCCTGGACGCGACGGTCTCGGAACTCGTGATCACCAGAGACCTGTACTATCTGGCCGACCCCTCGAACAGCTTCTTTCAGAAGGCGCTGGAGAAGCTTCTCGATCGCCCGGAGGAGTGGAGTCGGCGGTACGAGCAAGACGCCCAGCACATGGACAGTGCGGAACTCAAGATTTCCAAGGACGGCTATCTGGCCCTGGGCGACAACAGCCCCCGCAGCCTCGACAGTCGCCTGTGGGCGAAGACGCTGCAAAGTGTGCCGCGCAAGTTTCTGGTGGGCAAGGCGTTCTTCATCTACTGGCCGCACGGGGTGCCCTTCCTGAACAACGGGCGGGGTTTCTCGCTGGTCAATTACGCTGACACCGCAGGGAATTCCGTGAAGGACTACCCCAAGTACACTGTCCCGTTCTATCCGCAGGTCGGGCGGATGAAGCGGATTCGGTAGTGTGGGGACGCTCCGCTGCGCAAAGCCTTCGCGTCACGGCTAAGGACTTGGTCCAAAACAAGTTCCCGAAATTCACCGCAGAGGGCGCGAGGGTTCGCAGAGGGGAATTCCCGGAGATCTCTCGGACCTCTGCGATCCTCCGCGC
>JAYTFV010000636.1:0-7488 GCA_043734065.1 Planctomycetota bacterium | reverse complement strand
GTTGACACTTGCGTGGAGCAGCAATAGCATGCCAGAACACATCTTCTCGTGAAGTCCAGGCGTCTGGATCCCGCTCTTTTCTCCAAGAGTCGCGAGACGCCTGCTTTTCTATCCTGTCCTTTCCCGAGCGAGCCATGGCTGCGATCAAGCCGTCTCCCACGCCAGCGGCACCTCGGCCTCCGACAGCAAACCCGCAGGCTCGGATGCCGTTTCTGAAGTTCTCCAGCTATGACAAAGTCAGCTCACTGCTGATGGCGCTGGGGGTGGCAATCCTGGCCGGGGTGGTGTGGGCGTTCAGTCTGTTTTGGACCACAATTCCGCCCAAGCCACCGGTCTTCGTCCCGATGGAAGTCGTGCGAATCACCGGCGGCGGAGCCGAAGATGGCGACCCGAACGAAACCCTCAACATCGAATCACCCGAGGAGACCTCGGACGAGGTCAAGCAGCAGGACGAGATCCCGGAAGTCGTGACCATCAGCAATTTCGCCGACTCCGCCGCCGAGCAAATGGAGAACTTCTCGGGAGATCTGGCGAGTCCAGATGCCTCTCAGAGCGAGGCCCAGCAGGCCCAGTTCGGAACCGGCGAACGGAACGGAAATTCCAAGGGGACGGGCAATAAGCGACCACTCGGTTTCGGTCCCGGCAATGGCGGAGGCGTCGCCGCTGAGCTGCGCTGGTTCATCCGGTTCGCGGATGGATCGTCGCTGACCGAGTACGCCAAGCAGCTCGACTTCTTCGGGATCGAACTCGGGTCGGTGCTGCCGGACGGGCGGATCGCGTACATCTCGGGACTGGCGGGTTCCCCCAAGGTGCGGTATGGCACCTCGGGCAAGGACGAGAAGCGACTGTATATGAAGTGGGAAGGGGGCGAACGCCGCAAGGCCGATGAGAAGTTGTTCCTGAAAGCGGGGATCACGGTCGGTCGCAACGTGATCTTTCACTTCTACCCGCAGCAAACGGAGCAGATGCTCGTGCAAATGGAGACGGCATTTGCCAAGCGGAATCTGCGCGAGGTCCGCCGGACCTACTTCGTGGTCAACACACAGGGGGCCGGGTATGAGTTTCAGGTGACGCGGCAGATGTACCTGAAATGACGACTCGACTTGGCAGCCCGGACCTCGCCCCCACAACGGAAGATCGCACAGTATGGCCCTCCTGGAAATCATCCACCTGACCGGTGATGTGGAACGACGGGATCTCTACAAGCGGCAACCGATGACCATCGGCAGCCACAGCTCGTGCGATCTGCGGATCGACGAGGAGGGCGTCGAGATCATGCACTGCCGCATCTCCTGGACCAAGGACAACTGGGAGGCAGTGGCCGCCGGGACGAGTCCGTTCGACCTCAACGGGACTCCGGTGCAACGGGCGATTCTCAAGTCGGGCGACACGCTGCGGTTCGGGACGGTGGATGTGAAGTTCCATGGCGGCGCGACCGTCGAGGACACTCCGCCGCCGGAGTCCTTCGGCATCAAGCCGACCTCGGAAGAGGCGCTGCTCACCGCCCGCACCCTCGCCAAACAGAAAGCGGCCGAACCGAAAGTCGAATCTCGAAAAGCTGCTCCGCCTGCTCCGGAAAAGCCCAAGACGGCGGCGTCCGACGAACAGATGCTGCAGAGCCTGGAGATGCTGGCCTTCGACAGCCAGGGGAGCGGGAGCGGCTCGAAGAAGAAGGCGGCGGCGGCGGACGACGACGACGACTCGTTTGAGATGGTCGAGGACGACGAGCCTTCCGCCAAGCCCGCCGCAAAACCGGCTGCCAGACCGGCCCCCACTCCGGTCGCCAAAACGAGTCCCAGGAAGGTCGAGTCGGCCTTTGAAGAGGTCGAGGACCAGGTCGACGAACTGAATGAAGTCGATGAAGTCGACGCCGCCGCAAAGCCGGGAGTCGTCGGCAGTCTGGCCCAGGTCTTGAAGACCAAGCCCGTGCGACCCGGAGAGCAAGAGCCGCTCAAGTCGCGGTTTGTGTTATTCCTGCTGGGGGGCAGCGTGCTATTGGTGATTGTGGGATTCGCGTTCTACTTCATCGCGTTTCGCCGTGTCGCCGAACGGGAGTTCGATCAGGCCAAAGCCCTCGTTACCGAGGGCAAGTTTAACCAGGGGATCGAGGCCCTGCAGACCTTCGTGACGACCTACCCCAAGCACGAAAAGACTCCCGAGGCGGGACTGCTCATCGGACTGGCCAGAATCGACCAGCACCTGGCAGGCGGGTCGGCCAACTATGCCGAGGGGGTCAAACAGATCCGCGCGTTCGTCAGTGACTACAACGATCACGAGAGCTTTGAATCGATGAAGCCCGAACTCGCCAACCGCGCGGGGAGTGCGGCCCAGGGTGCGGCCCTGCTGGCGGGAAAGACACCCAAGGTCGGGCGACCTCTGCTGGCTGTATCGCGCGATGCACGCACGCTGCTCACGACCTACAGCCCGAAGGAGGCCCAGCCGACGGAGCAGATCAAGCAGATCGAGACCTCGCTCCGCAGTTCGGAGATCCTGATTCGCAAGTTCGAACTCAACGATGGCATCACAGCCAGCATCAAGAAAGCCATCACCGACAAGAAGCCCATGGAAGCCCTCCGCCAGCGGCGAGAACTCCTGGCCCAGTATCCCGACTACGCCACCGACCGCAGCATCAAGGCCCTGCTGACTGAGGCCATGGAAACGGAACGCGCACTCGTCAAATCCGACACCCCGAATACCGCAGCCACGACGACCGATGACAGCTTCACTCTCCCCGCCCCCCGGACGCTGTTGTTCCATGCCCGGTCACGCACCGATCAAGTCTCGGTCAACGAGATCGTGTGGGTCTTAGGCAAGGACTGCCTGTATGGGGTCGACACGGTCACGGGCCTGCCGGTCTGGCGACGACTCGTGGGGAGCGACCCGGCGTTCTTTCCCGTCGAGGAAGACTCCCTGCCCAGCTTGATCTACTTTGATTCCGATCGCGACGAACTGGTCCGCATCCAGCGGAAGGACGGAGCCTTGAAGTGGCGTCAGTCCCTCGGCGAACGGGCGGCCGGGAAGCCGCTGATCGATGAAGGGCAAATCTACATCACGACCGTGGGAGGCGCGCTGCTGCAGATCGACCTGCAGACCGGGGACATCGCCAGTCGGCTGACATTTTCCCAACGGGTGAATGGCCCCGTGTTGATCGCCGACAGTCGCCCGCAGAATGGAACAGCCGGAGAAAGCGACCTGATGGTCGTGGGGGACCAGGATGTCGTGTACACCCTGACGAGGCGTCCGTTGGCGTGTGCCGCAGTCTCCTACTTCGCACAGAAGTCGCAGTCGGTCTCGGCCCCCTTGATCTCGATGGGGGTCTATGCGGCCTTTGTCGAGAACCATTCCGAGACCAGCGCGACGCTGCATCTGGTGAAGCGCGACGGGGACAAGCCGAACCTACTGGAAGCCGCCAGCGGTCCGATCGCCGGGATGGTGGTGGACGAGTCGGTGATCCGCGGACCGGATTTGTTCGTCCCCTCGACCGTGGAGCGGGTCAGCGCCTTCTCCGTCTCCCTGGCTGCTGATGAGCCGCCGCTCACGCCGGGCCCAACGTTCCAAGTACAGGGGGCCAAGGGCAGTCCGATCTACCTGACCCCCGGTCCCGAGCGGCAGGTCTGGATGTCCAGCAGCGCGCTGCGTCGCCTGCAACTGAACTCGGGCACACTGCAAGTCGACCCCAAGGAAGTCGCCATCGGCATCTCCTCGCAACCGAACCAGCACCAGGGAGCCTTGTTGTTCAACGCCCGGCGTCGCCCCTTCACCGACGCCGTCACGCTGACACAGACCGATCGCGACACGCTCGACAGCGAATGGCAGGTCATGGCCGGGGCGAGAATCCTGGCTGTGGCAGCCTTCGAGGGGGACGCCCCTTCGCTCCTGGCCGTGAACGAAGGCGGGGCGACTTTCCGGGTCACGGCGGCCGACCTGACCCAGCCGGGGTTCCAAACCGAATATGCAGTCCTGCTCCCGGTCAACAAGGAGACGGTCCTGCCTCTGCTGGCGTGTGCCCTGCCCGACACGCAAATCGCGGTCGTTTGCGGGGATCCCGAGCCTCGCATCTGGATCATCAATCGCCTGGGGCAGATCGAACGCCAGGGGACGCTTCCCGCCAGCCCGCAAGCGCCCCCGCTGGCACTCGGGAAACGCATCGTGGTGCCCCTGGCGGGCAAGCTGCATGTCGCCCGCGCGGGTCAGGCTGACACAGTCATTCAAGACTTCCAGTTCCCGAGCGGGGCAGCGCCGCCGACCTGGAAGCAGATCCTGGCTGCGGACGACAAGACCTTGATCGGATTGACCGAATCGGGGGAACTGTTGCAGGTCCGGTTGGAGGCGAATCCCAAGCCGCATCTGGCGGAAGTGGCCCGCCAACCGCTGCCCGGGCCGGCGGTGGGGAAGCTGGCGATTCTCCAGGGACAGTTCGCCGTGGCCTGCTCGACGGGGGATGTGTTCCTGTTTGATGCCGCGAAGTTCGAGCCACTGGGAAAACGGAAGCTGGAGCAGCCCGCGACGGCGGCTGCCTATGCCATCCCGGGCGGTGTGCTGGTGGAGACGGGCGATGAGGCTCTGCACTGTCTGAATGCGGACGCGACATTGACCGCCAAGTGGCAGATGAAACTCTCCGGCTCCAAGCTGGCGGGGCAACCGGCGGTGATCGAGGGCGCTCTCGTGCTGACCTTCGAGAACGGGCAGGTGCTTCGGGTCAAGCCCGATACCGGGGAACTGCTCTCCGAGCAGTTGGCCAATGGCAGCCTCGACTCGGGACCGCTGAAGCTCGGCAGACAGTCGTTTGTCCTGACGTGGGACGGCAGCATGATCCCGCTAACAGCACCGGCGGCGAAGTAGGCGTCGATCCCGTGGGTAGCTGCGTTCGCCAGAACGCGGGGAGATCGACACGTGGGGAGCCCGCACTCTGGCGAGTGCAGTTACATGACAAGGGGAGCCCGCACTCTGGCGAGTGCAGCTACTTCGGAAGTTTTGCGGGCCCGGTGTGGTGTCTCGTTCGGAAAGGGGTTCCCGATGATCGGGAGATGGATCACAACCGGAGGGCTAATACTGGTGTGCCTCGGCGCACTGACGGCGACCTCCTGGGGGCAAGAGAAACCGCCCGCGGAGGCTCCAGCAGCGGACGAGCCGCAGCCGATGGCTCCGTCCGTCAAAACGGAAAACGAACTCCCCGTTTATGAAGAGATGCCGGTCCCCGAGGCGGCAGCACTCATCAACGGTCCGCTGCGCGATTGGGTTGTGCTGGTCAGTCATAAGGTACTCGTCGTCGAATCGCTGGCCCCGCGCCCCGATACGATCGTGAAACAGGAGGCCACACTCGCTGAGAAGAAAACGCAGAAGGGCGGAGCGAAAGGAGACGAGGCGGAAAAACTCGAAAAGGAGATTGTCGACCTGAACTTTCTGTATGTCACCGTTCCGGGCGAGAAGGAAACGCCCGAGTATCGCATCCCGCTCAAGCAGGTCTTGATGATCGTCCATCATGAAGACCTGATGCTCAAACGCATGGATCTCCTGTCCAAGGAAGGGAACATCGATGTCGCTCTGGAGTTCCTGAACTGGATGCTGGAGAACGTCCCCGACTGGCCGGGTCTGGCCGAGAAGCGGGGCCGACTGCTGCTGGCGGATGCCAAGATCCGCATGGATGCCGGACGGCTCGAAGACGCCCTGGTCCCGCTGGAAGAACTCCACTCACTCCAGAAAGACTTTCCGGGAGTCAGCGAACAGGTGGGGAACTTGCTGCAAACGCTCGCCCTGGGAGCTGCCGAGAATGAGGACTATCCACAGGCCCTGCATCACCTCGAACGCCTGCGGTCGCTGTACCCTGACAATCCGCAGGTGGCCACGATCTCCAACGGACTGGAGCAGCGCTGCCTGGCGTCGTTGACACAAGCGGAGGACGCTTACAAGGCGGGAAAATTCGACGAGGCCCCGGCCCTCGCGGAGAAAGCAGCCACCATCTGGCCGAAGCTCAAGAACCTGAAGGCACGCTACAAACCGATCGTCGAGCGTTATCAGCGGCTGCATGTGGGCGTGGTCCGCCTCACCGGGGAGGAGAGTTCCTACCCGATCCCGGTCGATGCCGAACTCCGCGAGGAGAACCTGCGCGGCATTTCGCTCTTCTCTCTGGACCGGATGCAGAACGGCACCGCGCAGTACCGCTCGCGGTTCTTCAATGAGTGGGAACCGATGGACCTCGGACGGCGGATGCGGTTTGAACTCAAGCAGAATCGCCAGCCCTGGGAAGCCCAACCGCTGCTCGATGCCCCCACCGTGGTGCAGATGTTGCTCGATCGGACGAACCCGGCGAACTCCGAGTTTGACGAACGACTGGCGGGGTTGATCCGTTCGATCCAGGTCCAGTCCCCCACGGAGTTCACGATCACGTTCGAGCGCGTCCCCTCACGCATTGAAGCCGTCTTCGCGGGCATCTTCCCCCCCACGACGCTCGAGGAAGATGTGGGCGGCACCGGTTTCAAGCTCATCGAGAACGAACCCGAGTTAACGGTCTTCCGCCGCGCCCGCATGGAACCCGCCGGTCTCCCGTCGTACCACACCTCGGAAGTGGTCGAACACAAATACCCCAGTCACGACCGCGTGGTGCAGGCCCTGCTGCGGGGCGAGATCTCGATGACCCCCACGCTGCCCGACTGGCATGTCCGGCGACTGCAAGCCGACGAGGCCGTGGTCAAGGACTTCTTCATCCTGCCGTTTGCCGTGCCGACGACCCATCTCGTGCTGTTCCACCCCGACAGCCCGGCGGGCCGCAGCCGCGAACTGCGGCGGGCCTTGGCCTATGCCATCGATCGCGACAAGCTGCTGCGGGAGGTCATCCTCCGTGACACGAGCGCGAAGCATGGTCGGCTGATTGAGTCTCCGTTTCCGAAGGAGAGCTACGGCAACAGCCTGCAGGCTCACCCGCTGAAGCACGATCTGTCGGCGTCCCTCGCCATGTCGGTGGCCGCCGGTCACAAGCTCGATGTCAAAGACCATCTGATCCCGACACTGCGCATGGTCGCGCCGCCGACTGTGACCGAACGGGCTGCGGCTCAATCGATGATTCGCAGCTGGAAAAAGGTCGGGATCACCGTGGTACTGGTCCCGGACGAGGAAGGACCGAAAGCCAAGTACGACCTGATCTATCGCGTGGGCATTCTGCCGGAGCCGGTCATCGACTGGTGGCCGATTGTGACGATCAATGCCAAGGCCAACTTGAGCGATCTGATCGGCAAGCCCGATTGGCTGCGGCAACAGTTGATGGAACTCGACCGGACGGCGGACTGGAGCCGCGTGGTGGCGCAGTCGCAGGAGTTGCATCGCCGACTCTCGGTGGAGGCGGCCTACCTGCCGCTATTCGAGGTCGACAACTTCATGGTGTTGCGGAAGAACGTGCGGGGTTTCCCGCCGAAGCCGATGCACTGCTACGACTCGGTCGACCGCTGGTCGTTGGAAGCCTGGCTACCGGGGCAGTGAGGAGTGTCGTCTTTC
>JAYTFV010000635.1:0-4063 GCA_043734065.1 Planctomycetota bacterium | reverse complement strand
CCTTCGTCACCCAGACGCCCAAAGCGGCGTCTGGGCCACCCCGCCTCGGGGCGACGTTCTCGGTGGCGGTTCAACGGATGTTGGATCAGATTGCTGTCCAACCGGACTTCTACCCGCAGGTCTACCAGGACGTGCGTGAGGCACTGGTGTCCGGGTATCCGTACTGCGTCTATTACTGCGAGGAACCGGGTCAGGGGGTGATTCTGTCGGTCTTTCACACGGCGCGAGATCCGTCCCTCTGGCAGGGTCGGGCCTCGAAATTCGTTGTCGCAGTCGGGGTTGGCATGACGGCTTTTCGTGGTATGAAGTCGTTGCTGCTGAACCTGGTCGTTCGGGTTCATCCGACGATGTTGGGGATGAACTCGATATCCTCATCATGAAAGCCAAGACAGCCCCGGTGTTGGACTCTCCAACACCGGGGCTGTTTTCCATTCGCTCTGAATCGGGAAGACCTACTTCTTGGCCAGTTCCTTCTCGATCGCCGCCACCACTTCCGGGGAGTCCGGCGACACCGAGTGCTTGAACCGGGCCACGATCTGGCCGTCGCGACCGATCAGGAACTTCTCGAAGTTCCAGGGAATCTTGCCGCCGAACTGCGGGTCGGTGTCGGCTCCGGTCAGGAACTTGTAAAACGGGTCGGCCTTCTCGCCATTCACGTCGATCTTCGAGAACAGATCGAACGTGACCTTGTACTCCGAGTTACAGAACTGCTTGATCTCTTCCGCCGAGCCGGGCTCCTGCTGGCCGAACTGGTTGCAGGGAAACCCGAGAATCACCAGCCCGTCCGCCTTGTGCTGGGTGTATAGGGCCTGCAGCGGGGTGTACTGCTTGGTGTTTCCGCAGTGACTGGCCACGTTGACGATCAGGGCCACCTTGCCCTGGTACGTCTTCGCCAGATCGACTGCCTTGCCATCCAGACTCTTGACGGTGAAGTTCAATGCAGCGGGCACGGCAGCTTCCTTCTTGGCGGTGTCTTTCTTGGTGGTCTCTTTTTTGTCGTCCGCAGTCATGACCGTAGCCAGACCACACAGCAGCAATGCAGCAACAGCAAAACTTTTCACAATCAGATGTCCTCGAACCAGGCGGGCAATGGGGTGGGATGACTCGTCGCGCCGCGAGCCTCTGGCAGGCATTGTATCGGCGAGCAGGCCGAGAACCAATTCCGCGCGAGGGAACACACAGCCCAGTTCCGTGGAACCCTCTGGCTGACCGCTCAGATCTGACCGCTGACCGCTTTCCCCCCTGTCAAAACGTGCTAGCTGTGGCACTTGCAGCGGTTCGATGGAGTCCTGACCGGTCGTCGGTCTGGAACCGAGTCCGCGCCGGTGGCATCGGGAACCGGACGCAGGTACGATGCCGCGTCTGGCCCGGCGGATGACCGGGTGTGGATTGCACGCTGGCACGGATGTTTGATGTCACGCTGACCGTGCGATGTTTTTCCTTCGGGGATGTTGAGTCATGCGAGTCGGTGATTGAACCACCGTACCGCCCGATCGAATCCCCCTTGCTGGCGTGCTGCACCTCCATGGTCGACAAGACATTTGAATCCGAAGATCAACTCATTTCCCGGGCCCAGTTGGCGCTGTCCCACTGTAATTGGACGCTGGGGGAATGTGCCGCCCTGTGGACGAAGCGTTATGCGAAAGGGCGCACGGATGCGGCCTTTGGTGAGATGATCGGCCTGAGTGCGGATCAGATCTATCAGCGGCGGCGCGTGTGGGAGACCTTCGGGGATGTCCACTCGCAGTACACGCATCTCAAGTGGTCGCACTTCTATGCGGCTCTCAACTGGGACGACGCTGCGGCGTGCCTGGGTTGGGGGGATGAGATACAGGCCACCGTGGCCGAGATGCGGGCTTGGCGGCGGGCTCAGCACGGCGAAGACTTGTCGCTGTCGGCGGACGAAGAAGAAGTCCCTTTCGATCCGACGGGAGATTTCCTGACCATCGAGACCGGGGTCGTGCGCGACCCGGCGGAGATGGGTTACGAAGCGGCCCAAAGGCGGGCGGGCGGCGGAGCGGTGATGGATGATCGCGAACGAGCGGCCACAGCTTCGTCGGTGGCCCGTGAGTCCAAGGACGACTACGCCCCGTTCGGGAAGGGTGCCCGCGGACCGGCACCGGGTGAGGAACATGATCGCGTGAGTACCGCCCCGCCGGTCGAGCAGATCGCCAAGCGCGTGGTCTCGACCCTGGAGAAATGCAACCAGGCCCTCAACCCCGATCTGCTGGAAGACTTGTCGACACTGCCGATTGCCCTTCAGCAGCGGCTGCTGAATGCGGTGGATAATCTGATGTCGAAGGTGGCTGGGTTGCGGTAGTGGGTCTCGATGTTCTCGATCAGCAATGACGCTCCCCGCCAGACTTCCGAAGGAGTGTGGTCGTCATTCTACGCAGCGCGGCATAGCCGCAACCGAAGGCGTCAGTATTCAGCAGTCAGCAGTCAGCACCCAGGCAACCTCTGCCCCCCAAAGGGGTCATACATCACAGTCCAGGGTCGCGACCGCAGGGAGCGCACCCTGGGTGCAATCGCTCCCGCAGAACGAACCCGGAAGCCCCTCCTCCCCTACCACTGATGAGCTTGTACTCCTGCCCATTCTCGACGATGATCCCGCTGGTGTGAGTGAAGCCGATTGTCGAACGGAGTGGGCATGGCGATCCGGTCCAATCATTACGATGCGGCCTTTGAAGCGTATCTTATCGCCACGGGACGCCCGTTTGTGGCAATCGACGAAGCGCGTCGAGCCCAACTGGCCGATGTGTCGCTGAAGTCGATGGACTTCATCGTCGATGGGGGGGAGCATCGGCTGTTGCTGGATATCAAGGGGCGGCGGTTCCCGACCGGAGGGAACACGGGAACACGTTGGGAGTGCTGGGCCGACGCCGATGATGTCGAGTCGCTGCTCCGCTGGGAGCAGGTGTTCGGCAACCGGTTTCGCGCGGCGTTTGTGTTTGCCTATGAGATCCTCGATCCGTGCTGGTATCCCTGGCACCCGCAGCGCTGGGAGTATGCGGGCCGGACGTACGCCTTTTACGCGGTGTGGGTCCGCGACTATGCCGGGGTGATGCGGCAGCGTTCTCCGCGCTGGGAGACGGTAGCCCTCCCCACCCGCGACTACGCCCGTCTCCGCCGCCCCTGGGAAGAGTTCTTGCCCGCGTAATCCATCGCCACCGGCAGGCCACCGGCGCTCTGGACTCAGGAGCGTTCGAGTTGCTCCAGACGACATGCCGCTGGTGTCACTAGCTGCCAGTCAGTCACGGAGAGAATACGGAGAACGTTCCGATCTGGTCCGTTTCCCCCGAGCCGTGGAACGTGAACCGTTTCGAACCCGTGACCTGCTTTAACACCGGGGTCGCATCCGGGGTCAGGCCACCACCACTACGCGTCCTCCAGAAACAGCCACCAGGTCTGGCTCTTCTCTCTTCTCTCTTCTCTCTGCCCTCTCGTCTGGCCAGTCCCTCACTCCTACTTCGGAAACAGCCGGGCCGCCTTCGGTGTCTTTGCCGGGACGCGGAGGGGCGGGGAGGGTCAGGATTTCAGGTTCATCTGACTATTTTGGGGGATTTCGGATGGCCTGACGGCATCTGGATTTACGGAGGCATGGCTCCGATGTCCAATGTGCCAGTCCTGAAAGAGGCCCCTGGCCGAGAACCTCGGCCAGGGGCTGACACGCCATTGGCGCATCGGAGACCAGGATATTCCTTGGCCGGTTGCTTCCCAGCAGAGCTGGCCTCCGCTTCTTCTGGCAGGGGAATTGCATCAGATTGCGATATCTCCTTGCAACCATTGGACATCGGAGAGATGCCTTAAAAATCCACCCCGGTCACAGGCTACCCCAAAAAATAGTCGGATGAACCCGATTTCGAGGGCGGTTTCGCCGCGCACGGCCCGTGTGGTGAGCAGGGCGGCGATCTCGATGGGATCGGCCTGTCCATCCCTGATGATGCCAATGGCCGTCGCCAACTGCGTGGGGGTGGAGGTGCCTCGGAGAGGGCGACTTTGAGAACCGTTTCGATTTCGATCAGCATGGAATGAGGACACCACAACTTCGGGAGCGGAGGAG
>JAYTFV010000634.1:0-2879 GCA_043734065.1 Planctomycetota bacterium | reverse complement strand
CAGCATTTCCGGTGGCAGATTCTGCACCGAGTTCGCGGTGGCGATGACGAAGATCGGCTTTTGAATCTCGCTCATCCAGGTGAGGAAACTGCCGACCAGCCGGGTCATGGTCGCATCGCCGCCGCCGCTGCCGTCGGTCTCCGCTCCGGCGAATCCCTTTTCGATTTCGTCCAGCCAGAGGACGGCTGGAGCAATTGATTCGACCAGCGCCAGCGCGCTGCGCATGTTCTTCTCCGACTCGCCCCGCGCGCTCCCCAACAGGTTCGCGATGTCCAGGCGGATCAGCGGAAAGGCGAGCAGGCGGGCTGTGGCTCGGGCGGTCAGACTCTTTCCGCAGCCCTGCACTCCCAGCAACAGCATCCCCTTGGGAAGCGGGATCCCCTGCTCTCTCGCGCGCGGCGAATACGCTTCCGCGCGGCGGCCCATCCAGTCCTTCAGCGCATCCAACCCGCCGATGTCGCCGACACCTTCCTCCAGGTCGTAGAACTCCAGCAGGTCGGAGCCCGAGGCGAGCGTCCGCTTTTCCGAGATCAACGTGGTGAAGACCGCGTCGTCGAGTTCCGCGCGGCCATGCAGCGCGCGTCGCCACGCCTTGCGGGCTTCCTGTGTCGACAGACCCATCACGGCTTTGATGAGCTTGTCTTGTTGATCGTCGCTCAGCGGCAGGTCGGCCTCACCGGCGTCGAGTCGTTCCGACATCACCGCATCGAACTCGGGACGCAGATCCTCGTAGTCGGGCAGCGGCAGCTCGATCCGCACCGCGTCCTTGGCCAGATCAAACGGAATCTCGGCAACCGGCCCGAGGAAGATGAGCGTCTTGCGGTTGGCGATCAACTCGTTCAGCACGTCGCGCAACCGGCGCACAATGACGGGATCTTTGATCCAAGCGTGAAAGTCCTTCACCAGGAAGACGTGTCCCGGCGGATAGGCATCCAGCAGCATCAGCAGTTGCCAGGCGGACGGCTCGACGTCGCTCGCCCCGATCGGCGGCGGTTGCAGGCCACCTGTGATCGTCCAAGTGACGAGGCCCCGTTCGATTTCGAGAGTCAGCTCGGCCAGCTCGTGCTCCCAGCGCTGTTCCTCCCACGTCTGGAGAAACAGCAACGGATACCCGGCTTCGACGCGCGAGCGGAGATCATCGAGAACGGCTTCGGTGTTCATAAGTTCATTCAAACGAAAGTAATGATGAGTGCCTGATGAGATGTGCCGGGCAATTCGGTCGCTGTTGGCGAAGGCCATTCACCACGAAAAACACAGCGCTGTCCTGCCGCAGCCAAACGTCGACAGGAAGATGTGGGACAGGAAGATAAGAGCCAGCGCCGGGTTTTTCCTCTCGGATCTTCTTGTCCCAAATCTTCCTGTCGAACTCTTGTTGACGGTCATCCGAGAAAAGATGGCGCCGATCTTTGATGACGACAAGCAGCGCTGCTTGTCGGAAATCAATTCGTCGCGGCCAGACCAGAATCGAATTGTTGGTAGATGGGAATTGCACGGAAGGAAAGGCGTGAAGATCGGTTCCTTGGATGTGTCAGCTTCTGCGCTCGGTTCAGACTGAAAAACGACACCCAATCGCATCTCTGATTCCTTCCGTGCGCTTCCGTGTTTTCCGTGGTTGTCATGACCAATCCGGATCAGTTCAGCACGACGCCCTTCTTCAAGATCAGGTTCGCATAGATGGCCGTTTCGCCAGTGGCGACGATGGCGTAGGACGCCTTGGCGAAATCGTAGAAGCGGAACCGTTCGACGGGTCGCAGTTCGATGTCGCGCCCCTCGTGCTTTTTGAGAAGTGCCCGGTACTCCGTCCAGATCGGCGGCTCGGGCGTCCCTTCGTCGACCGGCTGCATCACGCTGGCGGGATGATCGACGAACGTGTCGAGCGGAAAGAATTTCAAGATCGCATCGAGCATCTCGGGCACACCGTGCCCATCCGCGCGGACCAGCCGCTGCGCATGGGACTCGGCGGGGAAATTGCCGTCGGCGAGAACAATCACGTCCCCGTGTCCCATCCGCATCAGGAGGGACATCAATTCGGGAGACAGGCAGGGGGGAATGAGTTTGAGCATCGTCGGCTGGTGTCGCTGTGGGTTGGTGGAGGTTGAATTGGCGGGCTGGATGATAACGAGAGGATGGACGCAACACGAAGGACCGCCGCGTCACCGCGGTCCTTCCGGTGACGACTGTAGTTTCTCACTGGCGGGGCCAGCACAATATGGCGGGAACATCTGTGTAGACTGTTGAGCCGCGGTGCCTTGCGGGCGAGTTGACCGTCTTGTCATTGGTGCTTCGAGCCCGTCTGTCGTTTGGTCGCGATGGCTGGCGACTCGATCAGTGGTGACACGCGGGCGGGCCGGTTTGTCCGGTTCGTTCGCCGGTTCCCGTTCCGGAGATTGTTCCAGACACACCCTCGCCGCCCGCGTTGCCCGTATGTTGTCTCGGGGGTTGTTGCACGGTCGTTTTGGCGGAGGTGTCCGATGAGACAGAAGGGTTTCTCGAAGTCGCCGACGGGGCGGAGTCGTTCGGCGGAGTTGGCTCCCGTTCCTCCCGCTGCGGCGGGGATCGACGTTCACAGCGAGTTTCATTTCGTGGCGGTTCCGGAAGACCGCGATCCGCAGCCGGTGCGAAAGATCGGGGCGTTCACCGGGGAGTTGCACCGGCTGGCGGCCTGCGGGATCAAGTCGGTGGCGAGGGAGTCCACGGGGGGCCACTGGATTCCGCGGTGGGAGTTGCTGCCGCAGCGGGGGTTCGCAGTGATTCTCGTCGATCCGCGCCAACTGAAGTCGGTGCCGGGCCGCAAGTCCGACGTGATCGACGGCCAGTGGCTGCGTCAACTGCACACCTACGGGTTGCTGGCGGCGGCATTTCGTCCCGACGAGCAGACG
>JAYTFV010000633.1:0-3060 GCA_043734065.1 Planctomycetota bacterium | reverse complement strand
AGGGCGGAGGGTGGAGGGCGGAGGGCGGAGGGCGGAGGGCGGAGGGCGGAGCTTTACGGACGGACTTTGTACGCGGTCAGTGACTGCTGGTCGCGGATGTAGAACACGCCGCCGATGACCACGGGGTGCGCCCAACTCGGGCGGCCGTGGGGGGGGATCTTGAAGCGACCATGTTCCTTGTAGGCTTCGGGGGTCGCTTCGGCGAGGGCGACTTCGTGGCCCTCGCTGAGCAGGTACAGCATCCCGTCAGCCACGACGAGCGAGCCCTTGCCGACGCTGCGGTTCTGCCAGGCGATGGCTCCGGTTTTGAAGTCCATGCAGAGCAGCCCGTTGTCGAACCCGTACATGAAATCGCCGACCTTGATGATGCCGCCGTGGTGGTTGCCCATCTTCTTTTCGAAGTAGACCTCTTCGGCCTTCTGCTTGTCGCCATCCTTCAGAATCCGAGCCAGGCCGCCGCCGGTGCCGTACGAGCTGGAGCTGAACACCATGTTGTCGGCCACGATCGGTGTCGCGCAGTTCGCGGTCCCGTTGTTGGCTCCGCTGTACTTCCAGAGGAACCGCCCGCCATTGAGGGTCAGGCCGAACACGCTCTCGCGTGCAAACTGCACGAGCGTGCGCGTCCCCAAAATGTCGGCCACGACCGGCGTGCTGTAATGAGCCCCTTCGGTGACTTCGTCGCTCTGCCAGATCTTGGAGCCGGTCATCTTGTCGAGGGCCAGGACCGTCCCCTGCTTTCCGCCGGGAGTGACAATCAGCATCTTGCCTTCGATGAGAGGCGACTCGCTGTAGCCCCAGCCCGGTCGGCCCCCGCCGAAATCGCTGGAGAGGTTCACGTGCCAGATCGTCTTGCCGGTGGCCGCTTCCAGGCAGGTGACATCACCATCGCCGCCTTCCGTGTAGACGCGGTCCCCCTCGACAGTCGGCGTGCCGCGCGGGCCGTTCCCTTGATCGTTGCGAAAACCGCCGAAGTAGCTGCGCATTTCATCAAGGGTCAGGAGGCCGTCGCCGCCGGGATAGCGGTTGGCGTAGTAGGTACTCATCTCATCCGCTGTGATGACGCCATCTTTGCCCGCTTCCCGCATCTGGAAGTAGGTCTCGATCTCTTCGCTCGTCAGCTTCTCGTCGCCCTTCTTGGTCGCCTCATCCTGCTTGTCCATGCGGCCGAAGTAGTGGTCGACGATGCTGTTGCGGGCTTCTTCGCGGTCGATCACCTTGTCGGCGTTCTTGTCATATACCGACATCCAGGCCGCAGCGCGGGTGGTGGCGAGGGCTTTCGCGTCGGCGGTTTTGTCCTCCTGCTCGATGCGTTCGAACTCGTTGTAAAAGCGATTCGGTACTTCATCGCCCGACAGCTTTTGATCCTGGTTCTTGTCGAGCAGCTTGAAGAGCCTCTGCGTGCGGGCAGTTGCCAGTTCCTGGGCATCGCCATCGGCCTTGGCGTCAAAGCCGTTGTATTCGAAGCCGAGGCGGTTGATGGCCTCGACCTCGTCAACGGTCCCGTCTTTGTTCTTGTCGAGTTCTTTCAGCTCTCTGGCGACGCGCTCGGCGAGCCGTTGCTTCACCGGCTCGGGCTGCTCGGCCCACAGCACCTGGCCTGTCTTGGCGTCGAGGCATAGGACATGCTCGACGCCTTTCAGGTCTCCCTGCGTGTAAATGCGGCCTCCCACGACCGCGATGGAGGAATAGCCGACCCCCACGGTGTCGACTTGCCACAGGACGCTCGGGCCATCCTTGGGCCACTCCTTCAGCAGCCCCTTGTCGGGACTGATCCCATCCCGGTTGGGGCCGCGCCACTGCGGCCAGTTCTCCTGACCAGAGCTGGAGGCCACCGGCAGGATGGTCAGAGCAGCCCAGGTAAACAGCAACGCGAGGGAGGAGCGTGATCGCAGCATGACAGTCCTGTGGAGGAGGAGGGCAGGAGGAGGGCAGGCGGGTGGTGCAACATATCAATACCGAGCGTTCCATTCAAAGCGATACAGCCCCCGACCACGTGTGTGCCCGTCCCCACGGCAACGCACTTCTTCAATTTGGGCGGTCTCTTTCTGGCTGAATGCTGATCGCTGACTGTTGACAGCTCATCCAGTGTGAAACAGTGCGTTGCCCTGGCCCGTCCAACGGCCCGCTAACGGCTCCTCGCGGTTCCGGGTATACTGCATGTCTGCCTCCCGTGTGCCCTTGTTGAGACTGTCTCGTGAGTTTTGCCCTGCCCATTTTGAATGATTCCCCGGCGATCGACATGACCGGTCGGCCCAAGGGGTCATATTGCTTCATTAGTCTGGGGTGTCCCAAGAATCTCGTCGATAGCGAGAAGATGCTCGGGCAGTTGGCCCTTGATGGGTACACGCTGGTCACAAAGCCGGAAGAGGCGGACTTCGTGATCGTCAATACCTGTGGGTTCATCGAGCAGTCTCGGCAGGAGTCGAAGGCCGTCATCCGCGAGATGCTGGAACTCAAGGCGCAGGGGAAGACCCGCGGCGTGATCGTCGCCGGGTGTCTGCCCGAGCGGGTTGGCGGGGCCGCTCTGCTCGAAGAGATGCCCGAGATCGACCACGTGGTCGGGGTCTTCGGGCGGGATGAGATCGTGTCGGTCGCCGATCGCTTGGTGGCCGGATTGCGCGAGCAACGCGAACTCTTTCGACCGGCTCCGATCCGCGCCATGAACGACCAGGAGCGGCTGCGAATCACGCCGAAGCATTATGGGTATCTCAAAATCTCCGAGGGGTGCGACCGGACCTGTACGTTCTGCTCGATCCCGTCGATGCGAGGTAAGCACGTCACGAAGCCGATCGAGATGGTCCTGGCCGAGGCCCGCGAGCTGATCGGCGACGGGGTGCGCGAGCTGATTCTCGTGGCCCAGGATACGACCTACTACGGGATGGACTACTACGGCAAGGTCCGGCTGGCCGACCTCTTAAAGGAACTCGACCAGCTCGACGGCCTGAAGTGGATCCGGCTGATGTACCTGTACCCGGTCAACTTCACGGACGAACTGATCGACACGATCGCCGGGGCGCAGCACATCCTGCCGTACCTCGACATGCCGCTGCAACATGTGAG
>JAYTFV010000632.1:0-3656 GCA_043734065.1 Planctomycetota bacterium | reverse complement strand
CGAGGAAGATCGGGCGGGTCGGATTGGTCTTCCGAATTTGGGAGATCAACTCTGCGTAGATCGGGTTGAGGACGGTCGTTGTGGCGGCATCCTTGGGTTCATTGAGCAACTCAAAGGCCACCGTCTCGGGCTGCTTGGCATACCGCTTCCCGATCTGCTCCCAGATCGCCAACAGACGCACCGTGTGGGCCGGCGGATCGGTCGTGAACTCGTCGAAGTGATGCACATTGACGATGACGGCTAGCTTGTGCTGGATCGCCTGGTTCACGAGGACATCAACCTTGCCGAAGATCTCCTCTTCCAGCTTGAACGCGGGGGCCGGACCGGTGTAGTTCTGCCAGCCGACCGGCAGGCGAACGTGGTCGAACCCGGCCTTCCGGATCTCGTCGAAGTCGCGGGCGGTATAGTTCTGGCCCCAGTCCTGGCCGCGCGGGGCCTCCAGATAATTCCCCAGATTGACCCCATGCAGGAACCGCTGGGCGTTGCGGTGAGCGGGAGTCTCGCGCGACAGGATACGGGACATCTCGGCGTAACCGGCGGGCAGGGCGGACCGGACTTGTCCCCGCAGCGTGACGGTCTTTCCCGAGACGACTTTCAACCGCGTCGAGACCCGCCCGTTGTGCCACGACCGCCCGATCTGCTTTCCCTCCACTGCCGGGCGATCGGCGGGGGCTGTCACGATCGAACCGCCTTCGAGTTGCCAGCCCTCGGGAGACTCGAACCCGCCGTTGGAGAGCGAGGTGCCCGTCGCAGTGAGTTCGTCCCACTCGAGTTCCTGTCGAACGACTTCGTTCCCTCCCGCAGAGGCCCACGGACCCATCAGCGTGACGAGGACTTCGCCCGACTGTTCCGGAACGAAGGTCAGCTCGAAGGCTCTCCACGTCCGATGCGTCGAAGGCAGCGACGACGTATATCCCCGGTCCTGCTGCTCGGCGGGGAGCCAGTTCATCCGCCCGATCTGCCCGTGCCCGCCCGACACCCGCCCGCCGGTGAGGTGCCCGACCTGGGCATCAGGAATGAGGTCGATCCGCCCCTCGCTGGCGAGCTTCGCCGGGGCTTCCCCCCGAGTGGTATGCACACTGGCTATCAGGCACAACAGGCAGCACAGCAGACGGACAGGTATCCACATCTGACGATCTCCCACTCAAGTTCAGAACACCTCAAACACTGTGGAAGAACCGTAGCTGCACTCGCCAGAGTGCGGGCTCCCCGCATTCTGGCGAACGCAGCTACCCCACATCTGCAACTTGGTGGACCACTAGCTGACGTAGGAGTCAAACACCCGCACGTTGCGCCAGTTGGGCTTGTTCTCTTCGATGAACTTTAGGTGGTCGGGGGCCGTCTGGTACAGGTCGTGGAACGCCTTGTCTTTGAAGACCACGTGCAGAGCGACATGATACATGCGGTCGTTGACCGGGCGGGCGAACTCGTTGGCGACGGTTCCGGCGGCGAAGAAGACCACGCCGGGGTGGTTCTTGAGATACTTCTGACAGGCAGCCACGAGGGCGGCGACCTGGGCCGGGGAGGCGTCTTCGAGAGTGAAGTAGACGTTGTGGGCGAGCATGGGGAATAGGCCGGGGGAGTGGGAGGAGGGGAGGAGGGGAGAAACGCGAAATCCGAAATCCGAAACTCGAAAGCAGAGGGGATTCCTCGTCGAATTTCGTGCTTCGGATTTCGAATTTCCCAGTTCCCGTTAGAACGCGGGAGCCCCGCCAGCGGGGGCGGCGGTGGGGGGCGGACCGGCGGAGGAGGGCGGGCCGGAGGTGGCGGCTGGCCCCTCGGCACCGGACGGCGAACCGGCAAAGAGTTCGCGGCGCTGGGCATAGCGAATCGGAAACGACGACCAGATTGTCACCGTGTCCTCAATCCGTTTGCGTTGCTCCGCAGAGAGCGTCGAGTCACTGGGGTCTCCCAGGATCGGGGAGTAGACCGCTCCGTCGAATACCGGACCATTGGCACCAGCCCGCATCACCCGTTCGCTCACATATTGCGTGAAGCCCAGCCACTGCCGATCCGGGGCCACCGCATCGAACAGGTTACTCCGCTCCGGCTTGAAGCCGATGAAATTCCGTCCCAGCGGGGCGATGTGCATCGCCGTCAGCAGGATCGCCATCATCGCGTAACCGGCTGCGGCTCCGAACAGCCAGCGCGACTCATGCACCAAACCCGCGACCTGGAGCGACGTGGGCATGATGCGTTCGGTGGCCTCCCGCCATCCGAAGACACCCAGCGAGAACAGGCCCAGGAACATGATGATGTCCCAGCGGTGTTGCCACTCATACGAACCCATGATGTTCTCCATCATGTTCGCGGCCGGTTCGAACAGGTTCATGGCCAGCAGGCCGGACAGGACAATCCCGATGAGGACCAGCGCGGCCCCATACGGCCCTTCCCCAGACACAGTCCAGGTCACGCCCGCGAAGATCAAAATGAGGACGACATCAATCATGGTTATTTCACCACCCGTACGATTTCATCCACGGAAGTCACGCCGCGCACCACGAGGCGCACACCCTCTTCCATCATCGTCAGCATCCCCGACTTGCGGGCTTCGGCTTTGATGGCGGACATGGCTTCTGTATCACGAATCATCTCACGCATCCGGTCATTGACCACCAGCAACTCGAACACCCCAATACGGCCCATGTAACCCATGCCGCTGCAATGCGTGCAGCGGTCCGCTCCCTTGTTCTCCTTGGCCCGGAAGAGTTCCTTCACCTTCTCGGAAGACAGGCCCGCCTGTTTCAGAAACTCTGGGTTCGGCTTGTACGCTTCCTTGCAGTGCGGACAGAGCTTGCGCCCCAGCCGCTGGGCCAGGATCGCCGAGATCGATGACGACAGCATGAACGGCTCGACCCCCAAATCGATCAGCCGGAACAGGGCTGTGATCGAATCGTTGGCGTGGATCGTCGAGAACACCATGTGGCCGGTGTTGGCCGCCTGGCAGCAGACCTTGGCCGTTTCCTCATCGCGGATTTCCCCGATCATCACCACATCGGGGTCTTGACGCAGCACGCTGCGGAGCGAACCCGCGAACGTCTGGCCCGCTTTCTGGTTGATCTCGATCTGGTTCACGGTCTCCATCTTGTATTCGACGGGGTCTTCGATCGTGATGATGTTCATCTCGCTCGAGTCCAGCGAATTCAGCGCCGTGTAGAGCGTCGTCGACTTACCGGCTCCCGTCGGTCCACAGCTCAGGAACAGCCCGTGCGGCTGGTGGATGACTTTCTCGATCGCATCCTGCATCTGCTTGCGCATGCCGAGGTTGTCGAGGGATTTCACGGAGTTGGACTGGTCGAGAATACGGATCGACATCTTCTCGCCGAAGCGCGTGCCCTGGGTGGCGACGCGGAATTCAATTTCGCGAGCCTCCATGATCGCCCCGAACGAGCCGTCCTGCGGGCGGCGGCGTTCGGTGATGTCCATGGCGCTGAGCACCTTGAAGATGTTCACGATCGCATCGCCCACCGCTCGGTCGTAGGGCTCGGTGGGGTACATCACCCCGTCGACACGCAGACGGACCGACAACTCGTCCTCCTTCGGCTCCAGGTGGATGTCGGTCGAGCGCCGCATGATGCTGTCGTAGACCAGTTCCCGCGCGGCGACATACCCCTTCGACTGCTCGACCGCCCGCGAGGTCTTGTCATCCCGCTTGC
>JAYTFV010000631.1:0-10456 GCA_043734065.1 Planctomycetota bacterium | reverse complement strand
CACTCCTCAGCGGAGCCAGACTCTGCACCCCGAAGGGGGTCACACATCACAGCCCAGGGTCGCGACCGCAGGGAGCGCACCCTGGGGCAATATGCCAAGAGGATACGAACCCTGAAGGGGTTCCACACAGGGCGGGCGAGTGGACAACCCCTCCAGGCAACGCCGTGAAGGATATCCACAGCGCGTTTCCCAATGTTCTGCCCCCTCTCCCCCACGATCGATGCGGCGTTCGGAGGACTCCCCTATTGGGGAGAGGGGCCCGGAAGCATGGTGGCAGCCTTGTGGACTAATCCTTCACGCGTTGCCCGACGGGGTGGCGTCCGGCGTGCGACGCAACCCCGTTGGGGTCGATGCGTGCTCCCCGCGTTATGGCGAACGCAGCGATGTCTCAAGGACACGGAGGTCGTGTATGCTGGGTAAAATGCCCACACTGGAAAGAAGATACCGAACGTAGGGCTGTTCGAGCGGCGAGTGAGGCATTGTGGGCCTTGCAGGTGACTTTTCCAGAGTGACGGAAAGCCCGCGGGGTAGGATTGAGGTTGGCCGGAGACCAGTCCTTCGCTTGTCAGGTCGCTGCACTCGCCAACGTACGGGCTTCCCGCATGCGAGTGAACGCAGCGCCCCCTCATCTTCAACTGGCCGGACCACTCGATCTCGCGATCACCTCTATCTAAGCAGCCACAATTGGGCACGTTCCGTTTCCGCATGGCGTCGGTCGGGTTCTCCAGATGGGGAGTGCTGGGGGGCGTTGTTGTCTGGGGACTGGTGATTGCGGCGCTAGGGAGTCCTGCGCTGGCGGAGCCGCCGATTCCGTGGCGTTCCAGACCGCTGAGGCCCGCTCCGTATAGTCCGTATGTCCAGAGACAGTCTGTTCCCGGTCAGCCTCGGACGAGATGGTTCGCACCGGAAACCCCTGCACAGGTCAGCCAGTCGCTCAGACCTGTGGACGTGGTTCCGTCCGAGCCGGTTTCGCCCGAGCCGACCCCGGACGATTCCCCCACCAGCCCGCCCCCCCGCAGCCGCCGCACCTACTACATCCCACGCCAACCGGTTTCACTCTTCCCGGCTGGTCACGGCATCCACATCGCCGTCAGCCAGAAATTCCTGGACGAGTTAATCCAGGTCGACTCGCAAAACGCCGGGCCGGTGCGAGACTGCATTCTGGGGGCCGAAGTCGTCGGCTCGCAGCAGACCGAGACCTCCGTCCATGTCCGCCTCGTCCCCAGTGACAGTCTGGCTCAACTGGAATTCCAGCTGACCGGCGTCACGCGGAATTCGACGGAGAATCGCACTCCGCAGGCCGTGATCCAGTCCGAGGGGAATCACCGATTCGAGGTCAGCAAGTCGGTCCAGTTCGACGGCCTGAAACTCCTGACCCGCAGCCCGTCAGCGACCCTGTACCCGTGTCAAACGAATCGGTCGGCCCGGACCCCGGCCAGTGCGATTCCCATCCTGGGACCGTTGGTCGCGGAGTATGCCCTCGGTGTGGCGGAACAGAGCCGACCGGCTGCCGAGCGAATTACGGCCCAGCGAATTACTGAGCAGGTCGTGCCTCAATTTAACCAGACGGTTGACCAGCGACTGGCGACGCTCAACACGCAATGGGCGGAGGAGATCCCGAAGCACCTGCCGAAGCTGGGAATTCGCCCACCGACGACTCGGGTACGCACGACCCAGGAGCAGTTGACGATCAGTTTCGCCTGGGACACGACGCGGACATGCCCGGAGTACGTGTCGCTTCCGCCCGCCCCCGATGTGGCCGAACTGAGGGTGGCGGTGCATGCGGAGGCTGTGAATGCCTGGCTGGCAAGCCTGCCGCTGGGGGGGCAGGAGATCCCGATCAGCGAGCTGGACCGGTGGCAGAAAGAGTTGGAACGAGTCTTGTCGTCGGACATGCAGGGGCGATCGGGAGCCGCACCGGTGTCGACATTCCGACGGGCGAGTCACATCCGCGTCCAATCTGTCGAACAGTCCGAGACCGTCCCCGGACTGGGAGAGCCGACGATCCTCGGCCCACGGCTGGTGCCCTCTCCCGAGCAGGTCGACAAGGTTCCAGCCTTCGGCGAACCAGAACGGGCACAGCCCTCCTCCGCCGCCCCCCCCGCTGTGGACGACGACACCCCGGCCAGCCAGTCGTGGATGATTCTGGCGAAGGAGAATCCGGTCACGGTGGAGTTCGGTCAAGGCGAGGCCGTGATCACGCTGGTGGCGGCCTTTCGAATCACTCCAGCTCCGCAGACGGCTGACCACCGGATTCGGATTCCGTTGACCTCCCGGATCACCCCCGAAGGGTTGATCGTGACAGCCGGAACGGTCCGAGTGGAGTCGATGCCGACCTCCACGGGTCCGCTGGCCGAGATCTTTCGAGCGACCATCGAACAGCAGGTGCAACAGCGACTCCAGCCGACACGCTGGCCCATTGAGCGTCAGTTCGATCGCGAGCCGGGAAGTCCGGTGACGTTGCGGCTGGGTGAGTTGTCGAGCGCTGCTGGTTGGCTGACGCTGGTGTGGGGCGTGGACAGGCAGCCGAACGAAGCGATTCCCGCGCCGGAGTGACTCGGGATCGAATTCCGATGGCAGGAGCCACGGCAACGCCCATTGAGAAGTTGGGCCATTCGTCTCTGCCTGAACACTGACGACTGAAAACTGAAAACTGAAAACTGAAAACCAAAACACTGTGAAACGGTGCGTTGTCGTGTGCAGGTGCCCCCTGCCTTTGATTTTTTTGGAGTCAGGTGATTTTGTTTGCAATTGTGGATGCGATCGGTAACACTGTCTCTTGCAATGGGTTGTGTCCGCCCTTGGAGAGCAATTCAAGGGAAGACGCCTTGAATTTCCGAAAAGTTGCGAACATTGTTCGCAAACTGGCGGTACTTTCAAGGACGGGAATCGATGCGTCGGGCAGGGGATAAGCTGGAAAGTGTGGCTTTTTCACCTCACGCTTCGGAGAGTTCCAAAGTGGCTGATCCGAATTGTCTGATGCAGCGAGTGAGTACCCGAAACGGACCGAATTCGCAGGAGAGATGGCTCAATGAAACGCGCCGTGAATGCCCTAATGGTGTGCTGTGTTCTGTGCAGCGGTCTTGTTCTTGTTCCGAGCTTGAGTCGGGCGGAAGACAAGTTCACAACTGGATCGTCCGACCCGCTCATCAGCTATATCAATGAGCAGATTCGCAAGGGATGGACTGACAACGAAGTCAAGCCCAGTCCTGTGGCGGATGACGCGGAATGGCTACGTCGGGTCTACCTGGACATCGTCGGGCACGTCCCGTCGGGCAAAGTCCTCGAAGAGTTCATGAAAGGCAAGGATCCGGCCAAGCGTAGCAAAATGATTGAAACGCTCTTGGCCGATTCTGGCTATGTGCGGAACTACACGACCTACTGGACCAACACGCTGATCGGGCGGACGACTCCCGATAAGACCAATCGCGGTGCCTTGGAGAAGTTCCTGCGGGAGAGTTTCGCGAAGAACCGCCCGTGGAATGAGATCGCCTACGACCTGCTCGGTTCCGAAGGCCGGTTTGATGACAATGGTGCGGTCAACTATCTGTTGGCTCAGTTGCAACTGAACCCGAACAGCGACGAGTACCCCGTGGAGGCGACAGCCAAATCCGCCCGCATCTTCCTGGGACTCCAGGTGCAGTGTACACAGTGTCACAACCACCCCTTCAATGACTGGAAGCAAAATCAGTTCTGGGAGTTCTACAGCTTTTTCCGTCAGATGCAGCGTGAAGACCATGAAAAGTACAATGCCACCACCGGCCGGATGGATGATGACTATTCTGAGTTGGTCCGCCGGAACTTCGAAGGCCCGGTCTACTACGAAACACGGGCTGGCCTGATGTTGGTGGCCTACCCGAAGTATTTCGGAACCGAACTCGATCAAGGCGGCGAAACGAATCGTCGGCTGGAATTGGCCAAGCTCATCACGAAGGATGACTCGAACAAGTGGTTGGCCCGGGCGATGGTGAATCGCATGTGGGGGCACTACTTTGCCAATGGATTCACAAAGCCGATTGACGACATGGGACCGCACAACCCGGCCAGCCATCCGGAATTGCTCGACCGCCTGACCGATGAATTCGTCAAGAGTGGCTATGACCTGAAACAGTTGACTCGCTGGATTTGCAACACGGAAGCCTACAACCTAACCAGTAAGTTCAATCCCAAAAATGAGATTGACAACCCGTCCAACGGGGAATTGCCACTGTTCAGTCATATGTATGTCAAGCCGATGCAAGTGGAGCAACTCTATGAGTCGCTGCTGGTTGCGACGAGTGCGGACGCAACAGGTGCGGGCAGCTTTGAGGCGTCCCAGACCCAGCGCGAGCAGATGCTGCGACAGTTCATGCAAATATTCGGCGCAAATGATGACGAAGAACCTGCCATCTACAGCGGTACTATTCCGCAGGCGCTGTTGATGATGAACGGGGCTCTCATCAAGAACGCCACCAGTGGAGACAAGGGCAGCTACCTCGGTTCGGTTCTGTCCAATGCGACCTACAAGAAGGAGCCGGAGCGGATCCGGGCCTTGTACATGGCGGCCTTGGGACGAATCCCTAGCAGCAGTGAGCAGAAGAATCTGCTCGGCATGATGTCCGGGTATCCTGACCAGTTGTCAGCTTACCAGGATCTCTACTGGGCTTTGCTCAACTCGAACGAGTTCATCGTCAATCACTAACCCGTCACCCCGCCCGTCAAACTTGCACCAACTCCGGAGCCAAGGCTCCGTTCCAAAACACTCTTCTCAACCAACCCTTTCCTGAAGCGAGTCTCCCATGTTCAACCAAGGCATGTCCCGTCGTCACTTCCTGAGCCATGCTGCCATGGGCGGTGCCGCTGTTCTGGGAGCCAATGAGTTCCTGAACCACCTGCACCTGAATGCAGCGGAAGTCAAGAAGAATCAGAAGGCCTGCATTCTGGTCTGGCTGGGTGGTGGTGCCCCGACGATTGATATGTGGGACTTGAAGCCCGGCTCCAAGAACGGGGGAGAGTTCAAGCCGATCAGCACAGCCGGCGATCTGCAAATCTCCGAGCACCTCCCTGAAGTCGCCAAGCAGATGGATGCCCTCTCGGTCGTGCGCTCGATGAGTACCCGTGAAGCCGACCACATGCGGGGTGCGTACTTCATGCACTCGGGTTACGTCCCGAACCCGACCGTGGTTCACCCGACCTTCGGCTCAGTGGTCAGCTACGAAATCGGAGCGAAGCGCAAGGAGTTGGAAATTCCTTCGTTCGTCGCGATCGGCGGCGGCGGCATGAGCCCCGGCTTCCTGGGCATGTCACACGCTCCGTTCAGCGTCAATGCTCAAGGGCAGATTCAGAATGCCGACATGGCGGGTGTTGACCCAGCTCGTCTCGGATCACGCCTGTCGATGCTCCAGTCGATCGAAGACGGCTTCATCAAGTCGGATCGCGGTGAATCCGGCCAGGCTCACAAGGATGTGTACGGCAAGGCCGTCAACCTGATGCGGTCTGAGCAGATGAAGGCATTCAAGATCACCGAAGAGAAGCCAGAAACCCTCGCAGCCTATGGCGGCCCCGGATTCGGTGCCAGCATGCTGATGGCTCGTCGTCTGGTCGAAGTCGGTGTGCCGTTCGTCGAAGTCAACTTCCCCGGCGGCTGGGATCTTCACGCAGATGTGTTCAACACCCTCAAGAATCAGCGGCTTCCGATTCTCGACAAGGGGATCGCTGGTCTGACAGCTGACCTCAAGCAACGCGGCATGATCGACGATGTTGTCGTCATCTGCATGGGCGAGTTCAGCCGGACTCCGCGCATTAACCAGAACACCGGTCGCGATCACTGGGCCTCTAGCTGGTCGGTCATGATCGGCGGCGGCGGCCTCAAGGGTGGACGGGCCATCGGCGAGACGAACGCAGACGGAGACAAGGTCGTCAGCGAAAGCTACTTGCCAGGAGACATCTGGGCGACGGCAGCCTATGCCCTGCGGATTCCGCTCGATACGGTCCACACCTCCAAGCGTGGTCGTCCGATGAAGATCGCTGGCGGCGGAGTGCCAATCAAGGGACTCATCTCCTAGTCCATGGGACTGACTCATTTCCCTAGTCCTTCGGACTAGAGATGCGTCGATGCAAGGGGGCAGACTCTGCCCCCTTGTTTCTTGAATGGCGGGGTTCTTCCACTGCTGCTCCGTGTCGAGGCCCTGAACTGCGACCCGACGGCCGGTAAGGTGAGATGCTGTGAGTTCCAACCCGGCTAACCCGGTGGTTCCCACGACCACTGACATCGAACGTCGGTCGGGCAGCGTCTCCGTTCCCCGCGATCCGGCCAGCTTTGTCCAGTTGTTCACGAAGTCTCAGCGTTCTCTCTATCTGTTCATTCTGGGACAGACGGGGAGCGTGCAAGACGCCGAAGAAGTGCTCCAGAACACGAACCTCGTGATCTGGACCAAGTCGAACCAGTTCGACCCCGGCACCAACTTCTTCGCATGGGCCTGTCAGATTGCCCGCTACGAAGTGATGCAGCACCGGCAACGCTATCGGCGGGACAAACTCAAGTTCAGCGAAGAGTTTCTGGATGTCGTGGCCCAGGAATCGGTCAGCCGACTCGATGATCCTGAGCCGCAGCGTCTGGCCCTCGAACAGTGTCTTCAGAAGTTGTCCGCTCGGGATCGAGAGTTGATTCGTGAGCGGTATCAGCCGGGCTCTTCCGGCAAGGATTTGGCCTCGGACTTGGGACGACCACCGAATTCGGTGTATCAGTCCCTGGGACGGATCAGGCGGGTTCTGCTGGAGTGTATCCAGCGGCGACTGGCAGAGATGTAATCCCGTGAAGCATCTCGACCGTTGGAGTCCAGCCTTCAGGCTACCGCTGGGCGAGAGTCGAGCGAGGCCAGAGGCAGCCTGAAGGCTGAACTTCAACAGTCGTAGTGGTGAGTCGTCCGCATGTCCCTCGAAGTTGTCTCCGAGCTGTATCCGCTCCTCGAAGCGCTGTGCGAAAATCGCCAGACGCTGGCGGGGAAGGACCGCCTGGAGCAACTGGTCATCGCGCAGCCCGCCGCCCGGCGATTGTATATCGATTACATGCACCTGCACGGGACGCTGACTTGGGACGCCTCGCTGAGTGAGTCGGCCTCGCTCGTGGCGTATGCCGAGCGGACGGGGGCCACTCCCGTGCGTGCATCACGCTGGACGAAGCAGCGCTTGGCGCTGATCGCTGGCTTGCTCTGCTCCGCGTTACTGGTGGTCTTCGTCGTGTCGCGGGTGACTGGGCCGGTGGCCGATCCAGGACAGAACAATGTCGTGGGCGTCGACCCAGCCCCGATGAGACCGACCCCTCCCGTCGTCGTCCCGGATGTCAACATCCGTCCGCATCAGTCCATCGCCGAGGTGACACCCATCCCCCGCGTGCACCTGCATCGCGAGACGAAACCGACTCCGCCGGAAGTCGTGACTCCCTCTCCGAGTGTCCCGACCGCCGTCGCCAACCACGCTCCGATTGTGGACGCAGAACTGGTCGCCCTTCTGAACAGCTTGTGGCAAGCCAAATTGGACGAAGCGGGCGTTCAGCCGTCTCCCCTCGCCGAAGACACCGAGTGGCTGAGGAGAGTTTACCTCGACCTCGCGGGCCACATCCCGGATGCGGAGAGTGTCGACCGTTTCCTCACCGACTCGCGTCCCCACAAGCGTCATCTGCTGGTCGACGACTTAATTCAGAAACCCGACTACGTTCGGAATCTGACGACGATCTGGTCCAATCTGCTGGTCGGTCGGACATCGGATCGCCCGATCAATCGGGAGTTGCTCGCGAAATTTCTGCGAGATCAATTCCGCCAGAACCGTCCATGGACCGAGACGGTGGCCCGGCTGGTGTCGGCGGAAGGCGACGGGAACGAAGTCGGCGAGGCCAACTTCTTACTCGCCCATCTCAACAATCAAGCGGTGCCAGCGACGGCTGTCACTGCCCGCATCTTCCTCTGCCAGCAGGTACAGTGTACGCAGTGCCACAAGCACCCCGATTCCAAGCACGGCGGCTCGATGTCCGAGTTCTGGGAACTCAACAGCTTCTTCCAGCAAGCGGGCATCGTCGAGAACAAGAAGTACAATCCGGCCACCGGCCAGACCGAGGTCGTGAGCCGGTCACTGGTTGATCGCGAGGTCGGTGGACCGACGTACTACGATGACCTGCAAGGCGTGATGCAGGTGGCCTACCCGAAGTTCGAGGGGCAGGAGGTCGACCCCGACCCCACCATCAAACGGCGTCACGAACTCGCCAAGCTGCTGACCAGCAAGGGGCAGCGCGAACTGGCTGCCGCCCTGGTCAACCGGACTTGGGCGCACTTCTTCGGCCAGGGGCTGGTCAACCCGATCGACGACATGGGACCGCATTCCCCCTGTGCCAATCCGGAGTTGCTCGCAGCCCTGACCGACGCCGTAGTCGCCACGAACTTCGACACTGAGCGTCTCAATCGCTGGATCGTGTCGACACGGGCGTACCAACTCTCCAGCGCCCAGGTGCCGGGCAACCGAGCCGATCTCCCGGTCGATGGCGAGCTGCCGCTGTTCAGCCGCATGTACCTCAAGCCCCTCTCCGCCGAGCAGATGTTTGACTCGCTGCTCGTCGCGACCGCCGCGGACCGGGCCGGAGCCGCGTACTGGGAGCAGGCGGAAGAGCATCGCAAGGCGTGGCTGGCCCAGTTCTACTCGGTGATGGAGAACGAAGAGAACGGGGACGCCTCGACGTTCGACGGGACGTTCTCGCAATCGCTGATGATGATGAACGGGGAACTGGTCCGGAATGCAATCAGCGACTCTCCGGGGACCGTGCTGTACGAGATCCTGCGGATGCAGGGCGATGACCAGGAACGCATCAAGAGCCTGTGCCGCGCCGCCCTGGGCCGCGACCCCAAGCGCAACGAGCTGGCCTCGTTCCAGCAGACTCTCCGGCACCGGCAACCCCATGCAGGGTCGAACGATGCGGAGCCTTATGGCGATATTCTCTGGGCTTACTTGAACTCGACCGAGTTCGCGGTCAATCACTGAGTGGAAGTCGGGAGTCGGGGGTCGGCAGGTTGCTCTCGACTCGCTGTGTGGCGGGTTCTCCCTTGCGGAACAGCCAGGCCAGTAGCGTGGCTCCGATGACGAACAGCCCCATGCTGTACCATTGGGAGATCGTCAGCGAGGTGCCGAACCGACCCGGTTCATCGTTGCGGATGAACTCAATCATAAACCGCGTGCAGGCATAAGCCATGCACCCCATACCCAACAGTTGACCATTGCGGGCTCGCAGTGGGAACAGGTTCCATAGGATGGTGCCGAGCATGAACCCGTCGATCGAGCTGTAGATCTGCGTCGGGTGCAGCGGCATGGTGAAAGGGGCATTTTGGTTCAGGAGTTTTCGAACGACCAGATCATTCCACGGCACGCTGCCTGCGGGAAACTGAATCGCCCACGGCAGATTGCTCGGGTCGCCGAAGCAGCAGCCGTTGAGCAGGCACCCGATGCGGCCAAATCCCACGCCGACGAAAACGCCCGGCATGATGACATCCACCATCAACAGCGACGGCAACTTTCGAAGGCGGCAAAACACGAAGAAGCCCACCGCCCCGCCGACCAGTGCTCCAATCAACACGAGCCCGCCCTCGGAGAGGTTCACGGCGGCCAATAGATAGTCGGGGATCGACTGGCACTTGGCAAAAATCGTCCTCCAATATTGCCCGAGGTAAGCCAACCGCCCCCCGGCCACGCCCGAGATCAGCAACCAGAAACTGACATCCGACAGGATCTCCGGATCCAGGCCGATGCGTCTGGCGCGAATCCGCGAGAGCCAAAGCCCGCTCACAAATCCGATCAGCACCATCATCCCATAGCCAAAGACTGGCAGCCTGGGCCGACCGATCGCGGGGAGGACAAAGATCGAAGCCAGGATCGCTCCGCCCCAGAACCAGAGCGTCTGCTTCGCGTCCGCCGAGAGCCCCTTCTCACGAATGAACTGCACCACCAGCCAGACCAGAAACGCCGCAGCCAGCACCCACGTCAGCCCGAACCCCGGCACACCGGATGCGGGGTCGCGTTCTCCCCAGGCGAACGGATGCTGGAGCAGGATGTAAATCAGAACTTGGCGCATCCGGGGGTCTTTCTGCCGTAGCCACCTTCGCCAGAAGGTGGGCGAACAGGTTGCGACATTCAAGAGGGGGAGGACATTCGCGAAAGCTGCCCCCGCGTGAGTGGAGCCGGTTTCAGGTCGCCACGTTCTGGCGAACATGGTGCCCGCCATCGTAGCCACCTTCGCCAAATGGGGGGAGGCCGGTCTCGACGTACGCGGTGGCCGTCAGACTTCCGAAGGAGTGCGGTCGCCATTCTACGCGGAAGTCCCGTCCTCAGCCCCGCAGGGGTGGGTCAAGCCGTCATGGACTGGTCCCAGTCCCTCCGTTCGCCAGCCCGACTATCCCGAAGGGATTCCAGCCCGGCGCAGTATGGACGCCAGCACGTC
>JAYTFV010000630.1:0-6582 GCA_043734065.1 Planctomycetota bacterium | reverse complement strand
GTTCGACATCACTATTGCCTTCCCCTTGTCAGGACAAGGTCGGCCACCCAAAAAGATGCCCCTTTCCAAACTAATAACAGCGGAGCTCAATACACAGCCCGGCTGTCCCTCTGTGAACGCTTCGCCTTGGCGGTTACCCGACAACCCGCATCACTCGAGGCCGAGGTGACTGGCGAGGTCTTCTCTCGTGCGACTCTCTCATTCGCGACTCTCCCCCAGCTTTCGCCGGCGCACCCTGACTCCTTTAATGTGCCGCCCCTGATCGTCCCCATCACACGGCCTCATAGCAGTGCCAGTAGACCGATTCCGGGAGTTGCCGAAGATTGCTGAACTCCAGATGCAATACCCGGCGATGCCGATTCGTCTCCGGCTGGGATCGACCGCTGCAGTGGGCCAGCAGCGGCGACATCGCCAGCACGTCTCCCGCAGCCGTGCAGATCGTGTGGCGGTCGAAGCCATCGAGATGGAGGGTCTTGCCCGTGCGATGCGTCCTTGCGGCAATCTGCAGAGGACCATTCTCGGGAGTGATTTCATCCAGATGCAGCCGCAGCGTGAGCATCGACTCCAGGACTTCCAACGGGGGCTCAGTATGCGGGACGCCCGCTCGGAGTCGAGGCGGTGAATAGCCGGTCGCCTCCTGAAACGGCTGGACGGCGATCAGCAGATCCTTGTGCCACGGCAGTGCCCACGTCTGCTCGGGAGGCTTGTCGAAATACAGCACCCGCACCAGACCGGCCTCAGCACCCAAACGCCGTGTGACGAACTCGACCAGGGTGGGGCTGCGCCAGGCGTCGAGGATGTCCGGGATCACCTCGATCACATTGCGAGCGGCATAGACGGCCCCCTCGGATCGACGAACTCCCTCGTCCGCCGAGTCGACCAGTCGATCCGCCAGGCCGATCAGCCGGGCCAGTCGATCCGACTCGATCGCCTGGGGCAGGACGCACCAGCCTTGATCGTGATGCTGTGACAGGAGTGGGGCCCATGGGTCCATAGGGAGAGTCACACCGAGGCCAGGGAGGCCAGGAACTTATCCACCTCGTTCGACACGATCACCCCGTAGTTCACAGTTCCGAGCCAGCCGGACATGATGCTGCCGACGGAGCTGGCGCATTCGCTGGCCCGTGCCATTTCACGTCGCGAATCGCCATTCCCAATCGATAGAGCTGAGACAGATGCCGTAGGCGGCGATCAATCGCATCGGGCGACATGTCCGGGTCACGTGGGTCAGGGATCTGAGGCGGTAACGTCATGGTTCCAAGCCGAGTTGCTCAAGGTCAAGGAGATCCTGTTTCCGACCAGAAATCCGTTTGAGAGTTCTCAGGCCCTCGCGAGAGACAACGGAAATCATACGCCCGTTGAACTCGGCGACAAGTCGACTTTCCCATACGGTCTGAATGTCTGGGCCGACCAGTAACAGGTCCAATGCCAGAATATCATTCCCGATCACTTTCGAGACGCGAGCGATTTCCCAAGCGGATGAGGGGTGATCTCCAACGGGCATCCGTCCTCCATCCAGTAAGAATTCTAATCCACGGGCGATTTCACGGACACGAGGTTCATCGCTCCTCTGGATCAAAAGATCGATGTCTCGGGTAAACCGAGGATAGCCATGGATGGCGACAGCCACCCCTCCACAGACCGCAAACAGAATCTCCGCCTTCGTCAGCGCATCCGTCAGGCCAAAGAACTCCGAATACAGGTCGATTTCCGGGTGAGACATGATGTGTTCCAGATCCTCGTCGGCCAACGCTTTCGATCTGGTGCCACTCCACTGCATCACGCAGCATCCGCCAATGAGACCACCAGACGCTTACCCACTGCTTCCGCATAGCGCACGAGTGTCTCGACCGTTGGATTGGCGCGTTGCCCCGTTTCGAGCTTCGAGAGTGCGGAGCTGTCCATGCCGGTCAGCTCCATCATTTGAGAGAGGCTGAGGCCCTTGGCTTCACGGGCGGCTTTGAGGTGAATCAGCAACTCTTGCAGTTGATCCAAGGACGCCAGACGCTCCTGGTGTCGCGTGATCAACTCGGGCAGTTCTTGAGCGACTTGCTCTCGAATCGCCTTGTTCTGGGCGGCCTCTGTGGGTGTTAGCTGGCGCTCGCGGATGATGCGTTTCATGGTTATCGACTCCTCGGAACGTCGTAGGCCGTGATTGGGTAGACCGTGTCTGCGTCGATCTCTTCGTACACCACCATGAGGAATCTCCCCGCCAGGGTTTCTCCAAAGACCACAGGGCGTCCAGAGGGATCGACTGACATCTGAATCAGAGATGTTTTGAAACACCTCTTCAACCTCTTCCATCGTGATGCCGTGCTCTGCACAATGCTGAACGTTGCCTTCTGGGTCGTCGGGGAGATCCCACAGGATCGAGTCAAACGGCATGAGGGTGATGCTCCGTGGGTATTGACTTATAATACCACACCAGGGTGTGAAGTCAAGGAAACTCGTTTGCGAGTTTTATCCGGCTCATTTGGAAGGGATTCAACCGATGCGGTGGAAGATCGCCCGACCTGTCCTGTAAACTGAGTATCCTATCGTCACCTTTGCATTCAGGCGTTCTTGCCATTGGACCACGACTGATGAATACGTTGAACATCTTCAGCAACTACAAGCAAGAAGAAAATCATTTCACCAACAGTTTGGTTTCACTGCTGAGTTTGTCTCAGCACGACAGTCCTGAGTTTGTGGCGTCATTTCTTCGGGAAGTCATTCGACAGGAAGCGATCGGGGGCATAGAGACGTTTCGAGTCCTGAAAGAGTTTGATGGCACGGCGGACGCGGAGTTGAGTGGCAAGGACTGTTGCCTCCGCCTGGAGACAAAGATCGTGTCGGGCACACTGCGCGAGGACCAGATACACAGCCATCTGACGTACCTGAAAGATCGTCCGGAAAGCTTCAAGAAACTCATTCTTCTCACGCCGGACGATACACAGAGCGCGTACATCCAGAAGTTCTTGGCGTTGGACTCAGATACTCTGGTGCATGTCGAATGGCGCGCGGTCCTGAATTTCCTCAAAACATGGATCCGCGACAAGGAACATTGTTTGTTCTTCGCACTTGTCGGCCAATACATCCAGCGGATTCAGGATAGCGTGCTTAACCAGGATATGGCGGGAATCATCTTGAAGGTTGATTTCGGGGAGAAATCGGGCGTCGATCCCGATCAGTATCTGGATGAAATGAAAACTGGCCAGTGGACCCACTGGAACACGCCACGACAATACCAAAAGCTGGACGGCACTGGTCGCAAATTGATGCTTTACGACCGGACTCGCAAAGCGATCATGCTCGATGTCGAAATTCGGAAAGTCATTCACGCCAAGGAGGAACCGGATTATCCTTGGACGAACGAATTTGTGCCCAATTCTGTGCGTTTTTTCGATCCGCCGATTCCGTTGAGCGTTATTCGAGAACTGCCAGGATTTGGGAATTTCAGCGTTCCCAAGAATGATCGCAGTCCATACCGGAACCTGACACGGTCGCAATATCGGCAACTGACACAAGGAAAACTAGACATCCCCGGCTCCACCGCCCCCACGCCCTCAATGAGCCTCGAACAGGAGTCCGTCCAATTCATTTTGCAAGATCGGTGCTGGTACGCTGCGGAGTTCATCGGTGAGGAATTCGGAACAGACATTCGCAGTTATTCACCGATTCACATTCATTCCATCCAAACGGAGAACTTGGGGCGAAGGCGGTTCACCCTCTCCTTCTATCACGCCAACTACCCCGAGGGTGTTCGTGACAAAATCTACACTCTCCAAGATGTCGAAAGGACTCGCACGTATTTGTTGGCACGCTCAACAGAACATACGCCGACGAGGCTGTTGCTTGTCTATCCGATTTCATGGGATTGGCTCGCCAAGCATTTCGGAACAAGACCTCAAACCGAACTCCTTGATGTCCAAGCTTGGCTGTCCGGAAATTGCTGACGATCCCTCACGGCCGGGTGGCGCTGACAACAGAGTCCCCACTGCCGAATGTGGGTTGATTTGGCGGGGTGGCCCAGACATCGCTTTGGATGTCTGGGTGACGCAGGAACAACAGGGATTGCCAGAGTGAACTGTCCTCCGTCACCTCTTGTGGCTCTGCCACCCAGACGCTCAAAGCAGCGTCTGGGTTACCCGGCCACGGAGACCTTCCGATGTGCTGCCGTGTGTGATACGTTATGGGTGTCTCTGTGGAGTTCCCCATGAATCAGACGCTGATTGTCCCGGGCCGATATGCCGACTGGATGTTTATTCCGGACGGCCCACTCCCAGATGCGGAGGGGGCGGCCCAACTCGTGATCACCCCCGCCCCGGCCCAACCACGCGGGTCAATCGCCGACGCCTTCGGGACCGCCCCTGTGTTGCGGTCCGGGGACGACATCTTGGCCCAGGTGCGGGCCGAACGCGACGAGTGGGGTGACCGCTGATCTACCTCGACGCGAACGTGGTGATCCGCCTGGTCGAAGGCGACGCCGCGACCCGCGACCCGTTGGTGGCTCGTCTGGCCGCTTCGCTGGGTCTGCCGGGGTCGCTGGTGGTGTCACGGCTGGCCCGGCTGGAGTGCCGGTCGAAGCCGTTGCGGTCAGGCGACTTGGCCACCCTGGCGCAGTTCGACGTGTTCTTCGCCGGAGTCGAGTTGCTCGTGGTCGAGGTGAACCCGGCGGTGATCGAACGGGCGACCGACCTCCGCGCGCGGTACAACCTTAAGTCGCCTGACGCCATCCACTACGCCACGGCGGTGGAGGTCGGCGCGACGGTGTTCTTGACCGGCGACCGGGGTCTGTCGCGGTGTTCCGAAGTGCCGGTCGAGGTGCTGTAAGCCTCCCCACACGGGCTGCCGAACCAGGCGCTGCACCTGACCGGGCATCACGGCGATTGACGTGTTACGCACACATGGCCCGGCAGGTGAGTTCTGTCGTTCGGCGATTCAGTGGCTCGCCGAGGCCGCCAGAAACTTATCCACCTCATTCGACACAATCACCCCGTAGTTCACCGCTCCCAGCCAGCCGGACATAATGATGCCGACCGACCCGGCGTGGTACAGGCCGCTGACTTGCTGCGGGAGGGTTTGCGAGACTTTGAGGCCCTCGAACTTGGTGCCGAACGACGCTCCGGCGAGGTGTCGCGTGAAGTGTTGGAACGTGCGGGGTGTACTCGCTTCGATCCAGTCGAGCTTCTGGCGGATGTCCGGGATGTACTTTTCGAGGCAGGTCAGCGTGTCCTCGCACAGGGCTTTCTTGTCGGCCTCGTACTGCTCTTCGGGGAGGTCGGACCAGTCCTTGAAATTGGCGTTGGTCGATGACACGATCAGCCAGCGGTCGGAGCCGGGGCGGGTCTCGGGGTAGTAAAAGCTGAAGGTGCGGGAGCTGACGTTCTTGCTGAGTAGGGCGTCGACATCGAAGCCGGAACGGTCGGAGTGGAATAGCAGGTCGCCCTGGTTCGGGAACCCCTCGCCGGGCTTCAGGCCCATGTAGACCTGGCAACTGGAGTTGTTCAGCCGGACGGCTTTGGTCTCCGCGACGAAGCCTTTGTCAAGGTGTTCCTCGCCGACGAGGTTCAGCACGGTCGACTTGATGTTGGCGTTCGACATGACCACGTTGCAACTGATGCGTTTGCCGTTGACCCACACGGCTTTGACCTTTCGGTCCGGGGTGATCTCGATGCGTTCGACGAGCGATCGGATGCGGATGTCGACGCCATTCTTAATCATCTCAGCCTGCATCAGCTTGATCAGCCGGTCGGTGCCGCCCTGGAACGTGAAGACGCCCTTGCTCATAAAGTTCGAGAAGACGATGCCGTAGGTGATCGCCGGGTCATCGAGCGTCGACCCGTTGGCATAGGTGATCGGCTCCATCAATAGGCGCACGACATCGCTGCGACCGGGGAAGAATTTCTCGAAGAGCTGCCGCGTGGTGGTGGCTTGGTCATCGTAGAAGTTCATCGACCGCGCGGTGTCGAAAAACGCAGTGACCGTCTCTGGAGTGATCCCGAACTTCTCGATCAGGATGCGGGAGAAGTCCTCGCGGTCGAAGGTGGTGCGGAGCGAGAACTGCGGGTTCTCGAAGCGGACGCCCTTCAGTTGGACGATCGAGTCGGCGATCTCCTGCGTCCAGTATTTGCGGCAGCTCTTAATCATCCCGACGGGGAATCCGTGCAGAGAGATGTCAAAGATGTGGCCGCCCTTGCGCTTGAACCAAGTGGCCATCCCGCCGAGCTGGTAGTGGTGTTCGAGCAGAAGGACGGAGCGTCCTTGGCGCGCGAGGATATTCGCACTGGTCAGTCCGGCGAGGCCGCTGCCAATGACGATCGCGTCGTAGTGATCGCGCGTGCCGCTGAGAAAATCCTTCGACATGACCGCATCCGATGGGGTGTGGCGACAGCCGAGATGGGGCGTCTCATGTTCCACTTATCAGGTCGCTGCACTCGCCAGAGTGCGGGCACCCGCGTTCTGTCAGGCACCCGCGTTCTGGCGAACGCAGCGACTACAGCCTACTTCTTGCGGGCGGTCTTCTTGCCGGGAGCTGTCTGGGGTTTGGAGACCTTTTTGGTCACGGCGGTTTTGGGCTTGGCAGCTTCGGATCGTGCGGGG
>JAYTFV010000629.1:0-1583 GCA_043734065.1 Planctomycetota bacterium | reverse complement strand
GCTCGGCCGGAGCCTCGCCCTCCCGAGACCCCGCGAATGTGATGTTCACGCATGATCTGGCAAGCCCTTCGCGGTCACTCCCGGCAGGTCGACATGTTCCGCCGCGCGGTGCGGCGGGATCGGCTCGCGCATGGGTTTCTGCTCGTCGGTCCCCCGGGAATTGGGAAGCGGACTTTCGCTCGACTGGTGGCTCAGTGCTTGTTCTGTACCCAGCGGACGCCGGATCAACTTGACGCTTGCGGAACTTGCCCGAGTTGTAAACAAGTGGTCGCGGGCTCGCATCCCGACCTGCTCATTGTGGAGCGTCCCGAAGGGAAACAGGAGCTGCCGATTGACCTCATCATCGGCCCACCCGAGGGGCGCGGACGCCAAGGGTTGTGCCACGATCTCTCCTTGCGCCCGATGACTGCCAGCCGCCGCGTGGCGATCATCGACGACGCTCATACCATGAACGACGCCAGCGCGAACGCGCTGCTCAAGACACTGGAAGAGCCGCCCGCCGGGGCGATCCTATTCCTCACCGCGCCCGAGTCGGCGTCGATCCTCTCGACCATCCGTTCGCGCTGTCAGCCGATCCTGTTCTCACCGCTGTCCCCCGAGGACATCACCGAACTCCTCATTGAGCAGGAGATCGAGACCGACCGCACCCAGGCCGCTGCCATCGCCGCCCTCTGTGAAGGCAGCCTCGAAACCGCAGCCCAACTGCAATCCCCGGAGCTGCGGGCGATCCGGGCCAGCGTCTATCGCCAACTGGCCGAGGCCGACTTCGACTCACTGGGATCGTCGAAGCAATTCCAAGCGACCCTCGAAGAGCAAGGCAAAGACCCCGCCACGCAGCGTAAGGCGGCCCTGTGGCTGGTGCGTTTCGCCGCCGACTTCTACCGCCGTTTGCTGGGAGCCGGGTTCCTCTCCTCCCCCGCCGAAGCGGCCAGCATTCACGCCACTCTCAGCCGGTTTGATCGTGACGATGCCGTGGCTCTGGACCGCTGGGGCCTGATGCTCGATCGCTGTTTAGAGGCCGAAACCCAATTGCTGGAATCGATGCCCGTGCCGCTGTGCCTGGATGCGTTCTGCCACGACCTGGGCCGCATCGGACGCGGGGCGTTGCACATGGTGTGAGCGGCGAGGACAGACGACCTTGTCCGGTGAAAAAAGTCGAATTGATGCTTCTCCAATAAATCTTCCAGGGCGTCATCTCGATGCCGGTGGAGGTCTTCATACACCGTATCGGACATCGGGACAGCCATCGACCAAACTCACCCTCTGCTCCCACAAACCAGAGTCTTCAGACTCCCCTCTCCTCACCAGACGCAGACCGCTACAATCTGCACGGCGTCTTCCAGGCCCATCGAGCCCGCTCAACTGCTCACGGTTCCCTTCACTCCCCCCTGACCACTCCCCACTCCCACGATGCACAACGGAAAACTCTTCATCGAAACGGTCGGTTGCCAGATGAACGTTCTCGATAGCGAGCTCGTCGTTGCGGCGCTGCGGAATCAGGGGTACACCCTCACCGACCAGATCGGCGAGGCGGACACGATCCTCTTCAACACCTGCTCGGTCCGCGAGAAGGCGCAAGAAAA
>JAYTFV010000628.1:0-8350 GCA_043734065.1 Planctomycetota bacterium | reverse complement strand
ATGGGTCCGCTGACTGCGGGCGTCCTCGCGGTCTTACTCGGCACGAACGGGGCCTGGTTGTATCACGCCCCGCGAGTGGTCTGTGAGTCTCTACTCTCCGGCCTCGCGGGGCTGGCCTGGTTGGTGCTGATGGTGCCGCGTGAAAATTCTCATGACCCTCAACCCTCAACGCTCAACCCTCAACGATCTTCCCTCGTCGGCGTCTTGCTGGGACTGACCTACCTCACCAAGGGCACCGGACTGCTGCTGCTCGCGGGAACAGCTCTGGCGTATGGCGTCCTCGCTGGATGGTCCCGAACTGAACGCCGCCTGGCGATCGTCTCCGTCACGACACTAGTCCTCGCGTTCCTCATCACAGCTTCCCCGCTGCTGACCCGCAATCTGATCCGGTACGGTTCGCCGACCTACAACATCAACTCGTACTTGCTGTGGGTCGATGCGTATGAGTCGCCGAACGCGCTGGCGGAGCGAATGACGGTGACGGAGGCCCGCTCGGCGTATATCGCAACGCACTCGTTCACCGATCTGATCCAGCGTGAGGCGACCGGTCTGGCCTGGGAGGCGTTCATCGGTCTGCGAACACTCGGACCCGCTCCCTGGGACGACGCGCGGGTGCTGTTTGGCCTGCCGCTTTTCGCCCTGGGCCTGCTGGGGCTGAGTCACACGCCGAGACTTCCGGCTCTGGTGCTGATCTTCTGGACGGGCATCGTGTGGGTCATGATGGCCTGGTACATCCCCATCGCCGCGGGTGACCGCTTCATGATGCCACTGCTGTTCCCGTGGCTCGCCCTGGCCGCCAACGGACTCGTGCGGGTGTTCTCCTTGACCAGTGACTCTCGCTCCGCCTCTGAGCGAATCATGATCGCGGCCATGCTGTGGGGAGTCGTGACCACCCTGCTCGTCTGGACCCGGAGCGAACTCTGGGCCTGCTGAGGCCGCGCCGTAGCAGAAGTCGTAAGACTTCTGCCTCCGGAAAATCTGCCGAACACGCACGTCAGAATTCTTACGAATTCTGCTACGGGGCTGTAGAATATCGCCATGTCCACAACCACCCTTCCACCGACTCTCATGCCGGGCGTGACCCGCCCGCTGACGTATGAGGAGTATCTCGCCTCGCCGGTGGAGAAGTTGCGGTATGACATTCTGGATGGGGACAAGGTCTACCGACGATATGGACCGAATGCGATGACATCTCCCTCACGGCTGCATCAGGAGACACAGGGAAACCTCTACGTTCTGTTGAGAGAGTTCGCGACGATCAGCCAGCGGAGCCAAGCCTTGCTGGCCCCCTGTGATATCCTGATCAACTCCGCCCCGCTCAAAGTGCGACAGCCGGACATCCTCCTCATCAGTCGCGAACGCCTGAACCGCAACCCGCCCGCCCACGAACCGGCCCCGCTGAACCCGGCTCCGGAACTGGTCGTTGAGATCATCTCCCCCTCTGACCGGCCCGGTGTGCTGGCTGCGAAGCTCGCCGACTATCGGACAGCTGAGGTGCGTGAAGTGTGGGTGGTCAACATGGAGTCGCAGACCGTCGAGGTCGTCACCCTCACCCATGAGGCGATCGACACAGTGGCCACACGGGGAACGGGCGAGACGGTGACTTCGCGGGCCTTTCCCGGATTGGTGGTCACCGTGGATGCCGTGTTCGCGGCTGGCTGATTGTGGGACGACGCTCCGCGTCGTCACTCACGAAGCGGAGCGTCGTGCCACAATCACTTCCCCGGCAGCGGGTGTTTCGCAAAAAACTCCCAGATCGTCTCGTTGATCTTCGCGTCGCTGGCCCACATGTGGCCGAGATTCGGGACTTTGATGTACTGCACCTCGTGTCCCTCTTTCTTGTATTTGTCGCGATTCTCCTCGAAGAACGAGGTCCGGAAGATCTGGTCCTTGTCCCCGTGAATAATCAGCACCGGGAACTTGCGGTCCGCTTTGACTCCCAGCAGTGTCTGCAACCCCAGCGGCCCCGAGTGCGATGCCACAGCCGCCACCGTCTTCGACCGCTCCTTGCCGACGATGTGCGCGAAGTACCCGCCGTTCGACATGCCCAACACGTAGATCCGCTGCGGGTCGATCTTGTACTGCGTTCCCAACTTCGCCACGAGAGCGTCAAACAACGCCAGATCCTGCGCGACCTTCTCCGGTGCGAACCCCCAGCTGCGACCGATGGCATTGGGGTAGGCGATGAGGAACTTGTGAGCCTCCGCCGCTTCGTTGAGATGCGTGTACCGGGGCATGAGGTCTTTGCTGTCGATCAGCATGCCATGAAAGGCGACGACCAGCGGAGCGGGTTTCGTCAGGTCGACCGTCTTGGGCACCACGAGCCGATACACGCGCTGGTCTGGGCCGACTTGGATCGTCTCAGCCGCGAACTCGCCTGCCTCGCCGGGCTTGGGGGTGGCGGGGGCTGGGGCGGTCGGCTGTGAGGCATCTTTCCGCCGAGCCTGAATGCGCTCCCGGATGGTCTGGGCATTGGCCGAAGGCCATGTGGTCAGCGACACGACCAGCAGCACGGCCACGATCAAGGGACAGCGAGTCGACATGCGAGTCTCCCGAACTCGTGGGATAGGCTTCCGTGGGATAGGCTTCCAGCCTGTCATCGATTGTCGTGGAATAAGCTCCCGGCCTGTCATCATTATTCAGGAACGACAGGCTGGAAGCCTCTCCCACGCGATTACCCCTCACCCAGAACAGTCTTCATCAGGTAACTCTCTGCGGACCGCAATCCCGGTTCCCAGGTTCCTCGGCACACATTTGCCAGTGTGGAGAGCGAGACGCCGATCAGGACCAGCACCGTCACGATGACCTTACCGACATCCTGCCCCTTCAGGCTCCCGAGTTGATCCGGGTCTCTCGACAAGTAAGCCGACGCGGCGAAGAACTCCTCCCCGATCAGTGTGTAGTCGCACGCCGCGACGAAGAACGGGAGCTGGGCCGGTTGAGCGGTGCCTGCGATCTGGATCGCTCCGACGGCGTTACCGGTTTCCGAGAGGATCAGCGACTCGGCGAAGAACGCCCCGAGGTAGAAGCATGCCGCGGGCTTCTCGCGGACCATGATCCCGGTCAGGTGCGAAACGTACGCGAACTGCTCATCCGTCACGTAATAGATGCGGTCCTCGTTGAAGGCATCCGGCCTTCCCGCCGCGTAAAACGCAGCCGCCACAGTCTCTCGCGCTGCGGTCATGACGAGGGAGCGGCTGGTCGGGACATCGAGTTCGCAGTCGTACTCGGCGGCCTTCTCGGCGACTCGTCCGAGGATGGTCAGGCCCGCGATCGTCTGGATGTCATTGATGTCCTGCACCCCAGGCACGAACAGGCACGCTTTGCCCATTTCGGTCGCGCGGCCCACCGCGTCCTCAATCGCATCGAGACCGGCGATCTTGCGAATGGTCAGCTTCACGCCCATGCGAGCGGCGATGACATAGGCGACCACCGCGCCGCAGATGGCTGTCATCACAATGGCCAGCCACATGCGACGGGCGTCGAACCACTGGCGGGTCGGTACGATTGGGATGTCAATGGGCAACTCTTCGAACGCAGACTTCTCTCCCTCCGCATTGACGGCGACCACGCGGAACCAATGAGGCTTACCGCGATGACAGTTTCCGATGACTGCGGAACCTAGCCACACTTCATCGAGTCGACTCAATTGTTGCTCGTTGAGGTAGATATGAATATCTCTAAACTTCATCGTCGAAGCGGCAACCGCCTTCAGTTTCGCGACCTCGTGAAACTCCCCGCCTGCCTCAAATGAACGCAGAATCCGGTACTCAAACGCCCGTTCCTTCCCTTGTGGGCCAGGATCATCTGGTGAAGAGTGGAACTGTACGGATATCGCTTCCCCCCCGTCCCAGGGGGCATCCCACTCCGAGAGAAGTGAGACAGGACGCGGGGGTGCTGCGAATGAATGCGTACAGGCGACAACACAGAACCCGAAGACGAGTACAAGACGGATCGAGTACGTTTGATGGTTCACAAGAGTTCGCATCGCTCATCTCCATCCGCAGTACCCCTCGGTCCCAAGCGGAGCTTGGGACGGAGAAGCCTGGTTCGTGACCATCGAGATCCCTCTGTACCCCGAAGGGGTTGCAGCCAATAGCCCTGGGTCGCGACCGCAGGGAGCGCACCCTGGGTCATGCTCCCCACCAGCCTCAACCCTGAAGGGGTTGTACATCCCGTCCGTCACGCGAGGTGGAACCTCTTCAGGGTTCGTTCCTGTCTGTCTCTTCAACCCAGTGTAGGCTCCCGTTGGTAGCCAACCCTGGGCGATTGGCCGTGACCCCTTCGGGGTACAGAGACCGACTCTGCCCAGACACGCTTCCGATGTCTTCCTAGACTTCGAAAGTCTGTTGCGGCTGTGAGCGCTGGTTCCGGCAGCCCGCGTTCTGGCGAACGCAGCTACGGCGTGATCCGGTCCATGCCCATCCACTTCCGCAAGACCTGCGGCACCACGATGCTGCCGTCGGCTTGCTGATGATTCTCGATCACGGCGATCATCGCTCGCGTGCAGGCGACGGCTGTCCCGTTGAGGGTGTGGACGAACTGCGTCCCCTTCTTGTCGGGGACGCGGGTGCGGATGCCGAGGCGGCGCGACTGGAAGTCAGTGCAGTTCGACGCGCTGGTGATCTCTCCGTATTCGCCCGCAGTCCCGCGACCGGGCATCCACGCTTCGAGGTCGTACTTGCGGAAGGCCGGTCCGCCGAGGTCGCCGGTGCAGATGTCGAGCACGCGGTACGGCACTTCCAGGCCCTGGAAGATCTCCTCCTCGATCCGCACGACCATCTGATGGAACTCATCCGACGACTTCAAGTCCGGAGCGGTGAAGCCGAACATCTCGACCTTGGTGAACTGATGCACGCGATAGATGCCGCGCGTCGCCTTCCCGTGGCCGCCCGCTTCCGTGCGGAAGCAGTGCGAGATGCCGGCCACCTTCAGCGGCAGCTTGGCGTAGTCGATGATCTCGTCCCGAAGCATCCCGCCGAGTGTAATCTCAGCCGTCGCGACCAATGACAGATCGGTGTTGTGAATGGAATAGATCTGCGTCTCCGGACCGCGCGGCATGTACCCCGTGCCGTGCAGTACCTCGTCCTTGGCCACGTCCGGCGTCGTATAGATCGTGAATCTTTCGGTTCGCAACTTCTCCACCGCATAGTTCACCAAGGCCAGTTCCAACAGCGCCCCGGCATTCTTCAAGAAATAAAACCCGTGCCCGGCGACCTTGGTCCCCCCTTCGAGGTCGACCATGTCCAGCGACGCCATGATGTCCACATGATCGCGCGGCTTAAAGTCGAACTGCCGCTTCGTGCCCCACTCGCGCACGGTGACGCTCTCATGCTCTTCCCGCCCGACGGGAGCGTCGGGGTGCGTCAAGTTCGGAATCTGCATCTGCTCATGGCGCAGCTGCTCTTCGATGGTGACGAGTGCGGCCTCGCCCTTCTGAATGATTTCTCGGAGTTCCTTGCCGCGCGCGATGAGGCCCGGCTTGTCGGCGGCCGGGGCCTTCGGGATTTGAGCGGAGAGATCCTTCTGCTCGTACCGCAACTGATCTCCCTGGTGGATCAATTGACGGCGTCGCTCGGCCAACCCAACCAGTGCCGACAGATCAATCGGCACACCCCGGTTGCGGCAGTTGGCCTCAACAGAGTCACGGTTCTCACAGACGAATTGCAGATCAAGCATCAGAGCCACTTCACAAGGCACAATACGGGGCCGAGGCATCCATGTCCCCGGTCTCGTGCCTTGTCAGGACTCCACCCCCACATCAAGCAATGACAAGGCACTCGGGACGCATTTGAGAACAAGACGGGCGGTTTTACCAGCGGAAACGGAGCAACAGGGACGGCTTGACTCCTCCACTCGAATTCCACGGGCTGGCAGTCCTGGCCAGAAACTCTCCCTCCGAAGAATGCCCTTCGGGGCGGACGAGCTACACTGCTCGCTGCTTCTGTATTCACAATGCTCGTCTCTGGTCGGTGAATCTCTCATGACAAGAATGCTTCTGTGGTGGCTCATCACTGCGTTCCTGGACACTGCTGGTCTCGCATGGGCTCAGACGTGTGGCCCCGAGAAGGGGACTCTGGTCTTCGTGGGCGGGGGGCGGATGGGGCGTGAGATTGTCGACGAGTTCATCGAGAAGGCCGGTGGCATCGACTCCGCGTTTGTGATCCTGCCCACCGCTCTGGACGGAGAGGACTTTGGGGCCGAGTATGTGGCCGACTCCTTTCTCGCGCGGGCGGGAGCCAAGGACATTACCGTGGTGCATACGCGCGATGTGAAGATCGCCGATACCGTTGAATTCACAGCTCCCCTGCGACGGGCCCAGGGGGTCTGGATCGATGGCGGACGGCAATGGCGGTTGGCGGATGCTTACCTAAAAACCAAGACCTACAAGGAACTCCACGCCGTACTGGAAGGCGGTGGCGTCATCGGCGGGTCATCCGCAGGAGCGACCATTCAGGGCGATTATCTGGTTCGCGGAGCCCCCGAGGGGAACCAATTGATGATGGCTCCCGGTCATGAAGTAGGGTTCGGGTTCGTGCGAAACTGCGCCATCGATCAGCACGTCATCGCCCGTAAACGTCACAACGATCTGGCCCCGGTCATCGTGGCCCACCCGGAACTGCTCGGCCTCGGGATCGATGAAAGGACGGCTGTGGTCGTCCAGGGTTCGCGGTTGCGGGTCATCGGAGCGAGTCAGGTACTCGTCCATCATCGCGAGCAGGTGCCGCGGGAGGATGGCACCGGGTACGAGACGCTCGAACCGGGGACGGAGTACGACCTCATGGCACGGAAGCCGATCCCGGCGGTGAAGCCATGAGCGATGCCTCGCCGACCTCGAATGACGCGCTGCGGCAGTCCTCCCGCCAGACACAGTTCCTGGATGTCCTGACTCGTGATGAGGCCACGCAGCGCTTCGAGTCGGCGCTGCATCTCCGTCCGCTGGGGTGCGAGACGGTGTCGCTGCTCGATGCGGCGGGGCGCGTCCTATCGAATCATGTGATCGCCGAGGTCGATGTCCCCGCATTCGACCGCTCCAACGTCGATGGCTTCGCGGTGCGCTCCGTCGACCTGCAAGGGGCCGATGAAGAACAGCCACGTACTCTGAAACTCACGAGCGAAATCCTTTCCCCCGGTCGAGTCCCCCAGTGTGAAATCGTCCCCGGCCAGGCCAGCATGATCGCCACCGGTGGCATGGTCCCGCGCGGGGCCGATGCCATCGTGATGGTCGAACAGACCGAGGCCACCGACCTCGATGGCCAGCCCGCCGTCGCCATTCGACGCATGCTCTCGCCCGGCGGGAACATCAGCTCGGCCGGATCGGACATCACGCGCGGCGAGACGGTCCTGTGGGCGGGACAGGTGTTGACCGCTCGCGAACTGGGCGTCCTCGCGGCTCTCGGACTCGACCGCGTGACGGTGTGGCGGCGACCGCGTGTCGCGATCCTCTCCACCGGCGACGAGATCGTCGCCCCCGGTCAGCCGCTGCCGATCGGGTCCGTGTACGACTCGAACGCCACGATTCTGGCCGCCACGGTGCGGGAACTGGGCGGCGATCCGGTCTGCCTCGGCACGGTCCGCGATGATCTCGACCAACTGCGATTGCTAGTGCAGGCGGGACTCACCTGCGACATGCTGCTGCTGTCGGGAGGCACTTCGAAAGGAGCGGGCGACCTGTCGTATCAGGTGGTCCGCGACCTGCCGAACCCCGGCATCGTCGCCCACGGCGTGGCCCTCAAGCCGGGGAAGCCGATCTGCCTGGCAGTCACGCATGGCAAGCCGGTGGTGGTGCTGCCGGGGTTCCCGACCTCGGCGATCTTCACGTTTCACGAGTTCGTGGCTCCGGTGTTGCGACGACTGGCGGGTCGCAGCCGCGTCAAGCGCCGCACGGTCCCGGCCCGTGTGCCGCTGCGGATCAACTCGGAGCGTGGCCGCACCGAGTACGTGCTAGTGGGGTTGGTGCGAGGGCTGGATGGCTGGTCGGCCTACCCGATGGGGAAAGGCTCCGGCTCGGTCACGACCTTCAGCGGGGCCGATGGGTTCATCACAATTCCGCAGCAGACCGAGTGCCTCGACGAAGGAGATCGAGTCGAGGTCACGCTCCTCGACGAAGCTCTCGAACCGGCCGACCTCGTCGTCATCGGCAGCCACTGCGTCGGGTTGGACCTGCTACTCGGAGAGCTGCGCGACCGAGGGTACACAACGCGCGTTCTGACTGTCGGCAGTCAGGGCGGGCTCGCCGCAGCTCGACGCGGTGAGTGCGATCTCGCCGGGGTGCATCTCTGCGACCCGGCCACAGGAGAGTACAACCACCCGTTCCTCACGCCGGGAATAGAGCTGATCGAGGGGTACT
>JAYTFV010000627.1:0-16836 GCA_043734065.1 Planctomycetota bacterium | reverse complement strand
GATCGAAACCAGCCGCATCCTGGCTGATGACTCGCCAGACGAGTGGTATGGTACAAGGGGTGATTGACCAGAACCCGGGTTGGCGTTTCACAGACGCTCCGCTTCGAGGACTTCGCGTCGCGGCTCAACGACTTTAACGCGGTGCAACTCTCAACCCTCAATGTTCTTCCTCACTCAAATCGGACGCAATTCCGTCCCGCCGCCTTGGCCAGATACATCTGCTGATCAGCGCGGGCGATCAGATCCTGATCCGTGAGCGGTTCCAGGCCGTGGGTGAACGTGCCGCCGATGCTGATGGTGACTCGCATGTTGGGATAGTGCGGCAGCAGCGGACTGGCAGCGATCAGTTCGCACAGCGTCTGGGCGATCTTGCGGGCATTGTCCTTGGTCGTTTCCACGAGCACGATGGCGAATTCCTCGCCGCCGACCCGGGACACAATCTCGTCCCACCGAATACGGGTGCGAACGCGAGTACACAGGGCCTTCAGAATCTCGTCCCCCACCAGATGGCCATGTTCGTCATTGATCGATTTGAACAGATCGATATCGAACATCAGGAGCGCCAGCGAACGACCATGCCGCTGCGATCGCAACACTTCTCGGCGGAAGGCGTCCTCGAAGTAGCGGCGGTTGTAGATCCCGGTCAGGGCGTCGACCGTCATCATCTCGTAGACCGCTTCGTGGTACAGCGCCTCCACGTGATCTGCCGACAAGAATTTGAAGATGTGGTTGCCGACACGAATCTGGTCGCCCGGTCGCAGCAGGTGTGAGGTGATTCGCTGGTCGTTGACGAACGTCCCATTGCGGCTGTGGTTGTCGCTCAGCATGTATCCCGAGTCGGTCAGCTCCAGGATGGCGTGCGTCCGCGACATGAAGTCGTCGTTGATTTCAATGGTGCATTCCTGCTCGCGCCCCATGGTGATGCGGCGGAATGTGAGCGGAATGAGGCTGCCACTGACTCCCGCCGGGTAGATGCGGACGAGGCAAGACTGCCGTTCATCGCCAACCTGGCAGTCCGTCGGGAGACTCGGTTTGGTGTCCGAGATGTGGAATTGAGGCAGAGTGTGGAGCATGGTCAGATGTCGCGGCGAAGGCATTGGCTCCCGCAGTCAGGCCGGAACCCGATTTTCAGGAGGGAAGTCCTACAGACCTCTGGGCAACCGTAGCTTGACTCATCCCCAGGCGTTGATAATCCGAGTCATCGCTGTGGGAAGTTTGCAACGTCGGGTGCGATTGTGCCGCCTGTGCAGTCTGGTGCGGACTCAATCCGAGGTCGCTCGCACACACTCCGCACACCCCAGTACGACCCGCAACTCGCGCACCTGCGTTCGTTTCATCAAGTCCCTCATCAATCAATGCCGATTGATCCATCAGGAGTGGTTAGGTAGAATTCAGTGTCACAGAATTGAATGGGTCTTCCCGGAAGGCCCGTGTTGTTGAGAGAGGCACTCATGTCACGTCACCGCAAATCGCCGTTGCCCAGCCAGGTCGCCGCCTGTCCCGGGCCGATGGGTCGCCGTTCATTTCTCCAGGCGGGGGCGCTCGGCCTCGGTGGGCTGGGATTGGCCGATCTGCTGCGGTTGCAGGCTCATGGGGCCGAACCGGGGAAAAGAGACGACACCTCGGTGATCTTCGTGTGGCTGCCGGGAGGCCCGCCGCACCTCGATATGTATGACATGAAGCCCGAAGCCCCCGCCGAATACCGCGGGGCCTTTACGCCGGTGCATACGAATGTGGCAGGGCTGGATGTCTGCGAGTTGATGCCGCTGCATGCCCGGTGCGCGGACAAGTACAGCGTCATCCGGTCGATTTCGCACAGCTTTGCCGATCATGGAGGTGGTCACAAGAAGCTCATGGCGGCCCGCGATCCGAAGTCGCCGGTCGACACGATCAACGACTACCCGGCTGGCCCGTCCGTCGTCGCCAAGTGCCGGGAGTCGCGGCAAAACGGCCTGCCCAACTACATCTCGATGACTGATAGCGGACGCGACGGGGTCGACGTGTTTGCCTTCGGGTCGGCTTACCTCGGACCCGCATACGTCCCCTTCGCCATCCCCGGTGACCCGAGCAAGGCGGACTTCAAAGTCCCCAATATCACGCTCGACAACAGTCTGTCCGAGCGGCTAAGCGACCGGCAACTGCTGCTCAACGGGTTCGACAAGGTCCGTCGCACGATCGATGGCTCCGGCATGATGCAGGCCATGGACAACTTCAACACCCGCGCGCTGGGACTGCTCACCAGTAGCCGCATGCGCGAGGCGTTCGACCTGACTCAGGAACCGGAACACCTCAAGCAACGCTACGGCAAGCACGCCTGGGGCATGCGGGCCTTGCTGGCTCGGCGACTCGTCGAAGCGGGGTGCAGCTTCGTCACCCTGGTCATGGAGAACCCCTACCAATCGGGCGTCCCGACCTTGAAGCAGGGGTGCTACAATTGGGACTCCCATGCGGTCAACTGCCACATCTGGGAAGACGCCAAGGTGCGGTTCCCGATCTATGACCAGGCTGTCACGGCACTCATTGAGGACATCTACGCCCGAGGCATCGACAAGAAGACCCTGCTGGTGGTGACGGGCGAGTTCGGTCGCACCCCGCGCGTGGAATCGAGCATCGGCACCCAAACCGGCGTCCAGCAACCCGGCCGCGACCACTGGCCGAGTTCGATGTCGCTGATCGTCTCCGGCGGCGGGCTTCGTATGGGCCAGGTGATCGGCTCGACCAACAAGAAGGGCGAAGTCCCGAAGGACCGCCCGCTGATCCCCGGCGACCTGTGGGCCACAATTTATAACCATCTGGGGATCGATACCGATCGCGCGTTCCTCGATCACGGGGGTCGACCCACACCGATTTTGTCCGAAGGCAAGCCGATCAGCGAGTTGATCTGACCCCGTGGGATAGGCTTCCAGCCTATCCCACAGTTCCATGACAGGCTGGAAGCCTATCCCACGATCAGGCACAGCGGGACGCCATTCCGGCTACGAGTTCGTGCAGCAGGGACAGCGAGGTCTCGGCCTCGGGCATGGTCATCGTCATCGGTGGACTGACCCGCAGCACCTTCCCGGCCAGTGGTCCGAGAAAGTGAATTCCATCTCCGCCAGCCCGACCGAGGTAACAGGTCCGTACCAGTTCGATGGCTGTCTCTTGAGGCGTGCGACCGCCGAGGCCCGCGCACTCCAGGCCGAAGACCAGCCCTTCGCCGCGAACCTTGGCAATCACGCCGGTCGACTTCAGTTCGCTCAATCGCCTGGTGAATATCCCGTTGAGCTTCGCCGCATGGCCCAGGACATCCTCGCTCTCAAACTCATCGAGCGTGGCTACCACAGCTGCGGAGGCCAGCGGGTTCGCGCTCCAGGTATCCGACCCTTCGCCGTACTTCAACGTGCCCAGCAGATCGTCCCGCCCGACTGCGGCACTCACCGCCACGCCATTGCCCAGCCCCTTGCCGAGGCAGACGATGTCCGGCTCGACGCCGTACTTTTCGTAGGCGTACATCTTGCCGGTGCGACCGAAATTCGACTGCACCTCGTCCAGGATGAACACGATGTCATGCTCGCGACACCACGATTGAAGCAGTTGTAAGTAAGCTGCGGGCGGGTGAAAGCTGCCGCCGCCGCCGAGGTACGGCTCAGTGATGAGGCAGTTGATCTTCCGTCCGTATTGAGCCCAGAGGGTTTCGAGTTCCCGGTGGTAGGGAGCCAGATCGACCGCCTCGAGTGAGCGGGAGAGGTCGTCGATCTCCTCGCGCGGGAACCCGATAAACTTCACGCGCGGGTCGCGGTCATGGTCAGTTTCTGAACCCGTGACCGCCCCGGCGAGACCCTTCTTACCATGAAACCCATACCGTGTGGCCACGATCAGATCGCGCGACTCGTCACGATGCAGGCAGGCCCACATGGCCTTCTGCACCGCCTCCGAGCCACTCGCGGCCCACATCACGGACTCCATCCGCGCGCCGCCCACGCTGGCCCGCATGCTCCGAAGCAGCCGCTGCACCGCCAGCCCCTCGATCTCCGTCATCGCGTTATAAGCGGTAAACGGCACGGCGGCAGCGTACTCATTCGCAACTGCGGCTGTCCCGAACAGAGCGTTCTCGGTCCACCCCATGTAGCGGGCGAACCGCTGCATCCAGCGGCGAGGATTGTGGCCGAGATTCGAGACCAGCACGCCCGAGGTGTAGTCGTAGAGCCGCCGCCCATCGCTAGTCCAGTGGAAGACGCCCGCTGACTTCGCGATGACAACCTGGCTCGGCGTGAAGGTCCGCAGCGAAACCGGCTCCCCCTGAGTCAGGGAGGCCCGCAGGGCGTTCGCTTTCGGCTCGCCGGGGAACTCAATGGCAGGTCGAGGAGTGTGCATCAGGTGTCCATTCAGAGGAACTGGTTCGGAGAGTGGTTCGGTTTGTCAGGCTATTGATACCTCACGAGGCAACCACTGAGACGTCGCTGCCCCTCGCCAGAGGGCGGGCGCGTCAGAACAAACGCCCGCGTTCTGGCGAACGCAGCGACTTCAAACGACTCATTCGTGGCCACGTGAAGACTATTCGAGGATGTCTCACGACGCGGAGCGTCGTGCGACATTAAAACCCGCGAGCCGCCCGGATGTCATCCATCGTGCGCAGCTCGTACCCGATCCCGGTATAGTCGAGGACCGAGCAGAGCGCCCGCACCGCGACACCCAACCCATCCGGCCCGCTGAACCCGCCAAACTGGCCGCCCCCCTTGAGGTGCGGTTCCAGTTCCAAGAACACCCCCGGCACCCCCAGCCGCTGCATCCGCGAGGTCATCGATGGGAGATGGTTTCGCAGGTCGCGGAAGATCGCCTCGTGGCCCGAGTCCCCGACGTTGGCCGGGACGAAGTTCTTGAGCCGCTCCTCATCCACGACGCCGGTCCACTTCAAGGTGGTGTCGACCTTGTAGTCCTTGATATGAATCCAACCGAGGTGGTCCCGCATGGCCACGAACTCCGCCAGGACTTCCATCGGCGACATGTTCTGACAGGTCAGATTCCCGCCATCGAAGATGCAGACCATGTTCTCGCGCTGGACTCGTTCCGAGAGAGCTGCCAGCAGTCGCCCATTTTGCCCGATCAGGTTCGCCTCCACTTCGAGGCCGTACACCAACCCGTGCTTCCCGCACTCGTCCACGATGGGCCGCAGCCGTTCGACCGCCTGATCGACGTACTTCCACGGGTCGTCCCCCTGCGGCTGATAGAACGAGAACCCCCGGATCAGCTTCGCCCCCAGCCCCTTCGCCGCGCGGATCGTGCGAGCCACCTCACCGGCCAGATAGTCAGAGGGTGAGACGTATTTGTTGTGCGACGCATCGGCGACATCGAGCAGCTTCACCTTCCCAATCCGTGACCCAATGCTCGTCACCGACACTCCGTAATCGGTCTGCATCTGGGCCAGTTGGGCCAGATGCTCATCGGACAGTTCGGTGACGTGTTCGACCTGGCCGGAGCCGGGCACATCGATGAACCGCGGGCTGTAGTATTTGAGGCCCAGGGCAGCCAGCGCCGTCATCTGCTCGAGGGCGGTCTTCTGCCGGGCGGCCTCATCGGCGAAGGCACTGAGAATGATCGACGGGTGGCGTGACATCGAGTGGGTCCAACGGGTGGTGAGGCAGTCGAACGGCGATTCTGGAACGTGGAACCCCCGCTTGCAAGAGTGTGAGCGGGTTCCTTGTGGTCGACCAGTGGGAGACAAGTGGTAGCTGCGTTCGCCAGAACGCGGGGAGCCCGCACACTGGCGAGTGCAGCTACCGGACAAGCCAGGTCCCTCAGCGGCTCTCTCGTCAAGGAACGGGCGATGCCCCTATACTCCCGGCTCATCGGGGCTGCGGTGCCGCAGCTCTCTCTCGCTTCCGAAAAGGACTTCCCGAGCATGACCGACTCTTCACCCCTCGATACACCCCTAGATGACCGACCGCTGTGGAGTGCAGGGTATATTGGAGTGCTGCTGACCCAGTTCCTCGGGTCGTTCAATGACAACCTGTTGCGGTGGTTGTCGGTGTGTGTGGCAGAGCAGATTGGACTGCTCCGGGGACTTACGGGGGAGGCGGCTGACTCCTGGAAGACACTGATGCTGGTGTTGGGAGGGGTGTCGTTTACGCTCCCGTATCTGTTTCTGATGCCGCTCTCCGGGTCGCTGGCCGACCGGTTCAGCAAACGCTCGGTGATGGTGGTGATGAAGGTCGCCGAGATCGTCATCATGTGTTATGCGGTGGCGATGATTATCCAGGGACACGTCTGGCCGATGTTCTTGTCGGTCGGGCTGATGGGAGCGCAGAGTGCCTTGTTCGGGCCGTCCCGATTTGGATCGATGCCCGAGATACTGCCGAATAAACACCTCTCGGCGGGTAACGGGTTTGTCGGGCTGGCGACCGTGGTGGCGTGTGCCCTCGGAGCCGCAGCCGGATTCAAGCTGTATGGAGTGGTCAAGTACGGGATCACGGCAGAGGGGGTGACATGGACGGCGTTCCTGCCCGCAGCGGTGGCGCTGATCGGGATTGCGATCGCGGGGACGCTGACGAGCCTGATGATCCCCCAGCTGACTCCGGGGAATCGAGATTTCCCGCTCAAGATCAACCCGGTTACGGAGACAATCCCCGCGCTGCAGGTCTTGTGGAAGGATGTGCGTCTGGTGCGCACCACGTTCGGGATCGCGTTCTTCTGGTTTCTGGCGTCGCTGGCTCAGGCCAATGTCCCCCTGCTGGGGGACGAGGTGCTGGGCCTCGCGAAGGAGAACAACGGGCTGCTGTTGGCCGTGCTGGTCGCGGGCCTGGGGAGCGGGAGCGTGCTGGCCGGTCTGCTCTCCGAGGGCAAGGTCGAACTGGGCTTGGTGCCGTTCGGGGCCTTGGGGATCGCGATCAGTTCCCTGATGGTGTGGATCACCGGGTCGTTCGTCGACCCGCATTTGGTCGACACGGTGCAGATCTCATTCTATCTGTGCTGTGCGTCGCTGTTCCTGCTGGGGGCCGGAGCGGGGATGTTTAACATCCCGCTCGAAACCTACATGCAGTACCGCAGCGACCCGAAGCAGCGCGGGATGATCCTGGCCGGGTGCAACTTCATCACGTTCCTGTTCATCCTGCTGTCGCTGGGGCTGTTCTTCTTCCTGCGGAGTACGCTGGGTCTGTCGCCGACGGCGATCTATGCGGTCGCGGGGCTCGGCACAATTCCGGTACTCGTGTATGTCTTGAGACTGATGCCGGACCTGACGTTTCGGTTCTTTCTCTATCTGGTCTCGCACACGTTGTATCGGCTCAAGGTGCATGGCCGGGAGAACGTTCCCGAGAAGGGGGGCGCGCTGATCGTCGTCAACCATGTGTCATTCATGGACGGCGTGCTGATGATGGGGGCGTGTTCCCGCATCGCCCGGTACATCATCTATGCCGACTTCACGCGCATGCCGCTGCTGAAACCGTTCGGCGAGATCATGCGGGTGATCCCGATCAAGGCCAGCGAGGGACCGCGAGCGTTGATCAAGTCCCTGCAACAGGCCAAGGCAGCCCTCCTCGAGGGCGATCTCGTCTGCATCTTCGCCGAAGGACAAATTACCAGAACCGGTCAGTTGCAGCAGTTCCAACGTGGTATGATGAAAATCGTCGAGGGGACCAACTGCCCGGTGATCCCCGCTTACCTGCACGGACTCTGGGGCAGTTTTTTCAGTTACCGGGGAGGCAAAGTATTCGGCAATCTGCCCACACGATTGAACTATCCGGTCTCGATCCAATTTGGAAAGCCGATCGAACATCCGGAGGACGCTAATGAGGTCCGGCAGGCCGTGCAGCAACTGGGAGTGGCAGCTGTGGAGCGAGATAAGAGTCGCGAATTGATTCCGGTCCGGCAGTTCATTCGCCGGTGCCAGCGGGATCGTTCTCGCCCCAAAGTGGCCGATTCGCTGGGCATGGAACTGACCGGCGGTCGCACGCTGATCGCCGCCCTGGCCATGCGGCGACTGCTGCGGCGTGAGGTGTTCCAGCCCGATGAGCAGCTGATCGGCCTCTTAATCCCTCCTTCGGCGGGCGGGTTTCTCGCGAATATGGCGGTGGCTCTGGATGGTCGCACGACCGTCAACTTGAATTACACGTTGTCGGACGACACACTCAACCACTGCGTCAAGGCGGCTGGTCTGAAGCATGTGTTGACTACCAAGAGCTTCCTGGAGAAGAAGCCGATTAAGCTGGAGGGAGCGGAGTGGGTCTTCATCGACGAGTTCAAGACCCGCATCACCGGCCTCGACACAGCCATTGCTGCCACGCAGTCGTACCTCCCCGCGTGGCTCCTCGACCGGGTACTCGGCCTGACGAAGATTAAGCCCGACGACTTGTTGTCGATCATCTTCACCAGCGGCTCCACCGGCGAGCCTAAGGGGGTCATGCTCTCGCAACACAACATCGGCTGTAATGTCGATGCTGTCGATCAGTTGTTGAATCCGGAGTCGACCGATGTGCTGATGGGCGTACTCCCGTTCTTCCATTCGTTCGGGTACACGGCCACGATGTGGCTTCCGGCGTGCTGTGCTCCGCAGGCGGTGTACCACTTCAATCCGCTCGATGCCAAGATCATCGGCAAACTCTGCGAGAAGCATCAGGCGACGATCCTGATGGCGACGCCGACGTTCCTCAAGACGTACATCAAGCGGATCGAGAAGGAACAATTCGCCTATCTCGATCTGGTGGTCGTCGGGGCGGAGAAGATGCCGGTCGACTTGTCCGAGGAGTTCTTCAACAAGTTCGGCGTTCGCCCCTCCGAGGGGTACGGCACGACCGAACTCTCGCCGGTGGCCGCCGTGAACATCCCTGACCACCGCACCGTGGACACTCATCAAATCGGGACCAAGCTCGGCACGGTCGGGCGTCCGCTGCCGGGTGTGGCGGCCAAGGTCGTGAATCCGGACACCGGGGCCGACCTGGGCATCGGCAAGGAAGGGCTGCTGCTCATCAAGGGGCCGAACGTGATGCTCGGCTATCTCGGCCAACCGGAGAAGACCGCCGAACTGATTCAAGATGGCTGGTACAACACCGGGGACTATGGCCGCATCGACGAGGAAGGCTTCATCGAGATCACCGGTCGCCAGAGCCGGTTCTCGAAGATCGCGGGCGAAATGGTGCCGCACATTCTGATCGAGGAACACCTGACCCGCATCGTCGAGCATCCGGAATCCGAGGACACCGAGATCAAGCTGGCCGTGACCTCGGTCCCGGATGCGACCCGGGGCGAACGCCTAATCGTGCTGCACACAGCTCTCGACAAGACCCCGTGCGAGATCCTCAAGGAACTCAAGGAGCAGGGCCTGCCGAACCTGTGGCTGCCATCTCTCGAGTGCTTCTGCCAAGTGGATCAGATCCCGATCCTGGGGACCGGGAAGCTCGACTTGAAGGAGATCAAGGAGACCGCGCTGGCGAAGTTTGGGAAGTGATCCGGAGAGTCGTCAATTCTCAGTCAGCCAGCGTCAGGCGTGAAGTGTCTGACCTCCAATGCGTCTCTGATCTGTGAAAATCCGTGAAATCTGTATACATCTCTGTCCTCTTCTACGCGACAGACCCGGAATGGAGAATTGGTACACAGATGTCACAGATCAACACAGATTCAGAGGGGAGACTTACACTCATCTTTCCTGATCTGTGAGAATCTGTGAAATCTGTGTACATATCATCTCTTCTCCGTGTCATCGGTGTACCCCTCTCACCTCTCGACGAGCCAATCCCGAGTACGACGGCAAGCACGCTGAACTCACCAGTCAGATCATCAAGTCCTTCTATGCGGTGTACAACACATTGGGCTTTGGCTTCAGCGAGACCGTCTACAAATATGCCCTCGCCCACGAACTGGCTCTGGCTGGTGTCCCATCCATCGTAGAAGCCAAGCTCCCCGTCTATTATCAGGGCCGTCGAGTCGGGTTGTACAAATCAGACTTGCTGGTGATGGGTTGTGTGATTGTCGAACTGAAATCCGTCAAATCATTGATTGACGAACACGAAGCCCAACTCCTGAGCTACCTGAAGGCCACTGAGATCGAAGTCGGCCTATTGCTCAACTTTGGCCCGGAGCCACAAATCAAACGTCGGGTCTACGAAAACGAACGCAAGGGATCACTGAACTGGACTGATCGGTTGGAATCCCAATCCCACTCGGAAACCACCGAGAGCGAAACCAGCTTGTCAAAGCCGTGTACTCCTTCCGCACGAATCGTGGGGGCTCTCAACCTTGTTGTTCTGCGAGTGGCCGACCTGGAGCGCTCTGCGACCTTCTATGCAGCACTCGGTATCGGGTTCGATCGACACGCTCACGGGACCGGACCAGAGCATCTGGCCTCGGATTACGGTGGACTCGTGTTCGAACTCTACCCTGCCACCACGGCCCAACCCGCCTCAGCCTCGACACGAATCGGATTTTCCGTTGACGACCTTGAAGAGGCCATCGCGAGTGTCGCAGCCCTCCCTGACTTCCACTTTATTTCCCCGCCGCAAGATTCAGAATGGGGTCGCCGAGCAGTCATCACGGACCCGGACGGCCACCGCGTCGAATTGATCGAGAGAACCAACATTCAGTAAGACTGAAAACTGTTCGACTCTTCGGACTCATCATGGCTGTCACGGGGAGTCCGAAATCCGTCTTCAGGTCGCGGGCTGGTAGAAGTCGCGGCAGGCGGGGTGTAGTCGGAATTCGGTGGTGATCCCCAGCGTCGATTCGGTGTCGCTGAGAACCAGGACGCCATCCGGTGCCAGGCATTGCCGCAGACGCTGAAACAACTCGGCCTTGGACGAGAGTTCAAAGTAGATCAGCACGTTGCGAAGGAAGATGATGTCGATCGGCGGAGAGAGGTGCAGAAATGAGTCGAGCAGGTTGTGGCGGCGGAACTCGATCCGGCGACGCAGGGCCTCGTTGACCTGCCATTGACTGCCGGTTTGCGTGAAGTATTTCAACAGCAGTTGAATCGGCAGCCCGCGCTGCACCTCGAATTGGCTGTAGATGCCGCTCCGCGCCTGATCGAGCGCGGCGGCAGAAATGTCGGTCGCCAGAATTTCGAGGGTCCAACCGGCCAGCTGCGGGCACTGCTCCAACAGGGTCATGAGGATCGAATACGGCTCCTGACCGGTGGCGCAGGCCCCGCTCCAGATGCGCAGGCGACGCTGCGCCGAGCGGGCGTGTTGCAGCGCGGGGATCGCGATGCGGGCCAGGTTATCGAACAGTTGGGGACTGCCGCGAAAGAAGCTGGTCTCGTTGATCGTCATGCCTTCGGCGACGGCATCGATTAGGCGGCGATCCTGCGTCTTCCGCACCTGATCGATCAAATGGCTGACATCCCGAAACTTGAACTGGGCTGCGATCGGAATGAGTCGGTTGGTGACTAAATAGTGCCGGTCGTAGCCCAGGTCGAAGCCGATCTCCTTCTTCAACAAAGTTTGGAGAAACAGGTAATCCGCAGCGGAGATCTCTCCCTCGGAATTCCCGCTGGGGGGCGATGGAGTGGGGGGACTGGGCGGTGGGGTGTGAGGCCGGTGAGTCATGTGAGCAACCCCACCATCCGCAGCTTGTCGCGCAGGATGTCTTCGGTGAACGGCTTCATGATGTACTCATTGGCCCCTGCGGACATCGCGGCCACGATGTGCGACATCTCCACTTCGGTCGTACACATGATGATGAGGCAGTCACGAAAGGCCGGGTCCGCCCGCATCGCCCGCAGACAGGTCAGGCCATCCATCTCGGGCATATTGACATCGAGAATGATGCCAGCGGGGACGCCGTGTTCGCGGCAATGGGACAGGCACTGCACACCGTTCTCGGCCTCGTCCACGGCAAATCCGCAGGTCTCCAGCATCTGCCGGATCATGCGGCGAATCAGGCGTGTGTCCTCCACGATCAGGATGCGTTTCATCGTCGCCCCTCCCGCACCGTGCGAATGACCTCGGCGGCGATCTTGTCGAGCGGCAACTCCTTGGACGCCAGTCCGGCGCGAGCGACGGCTCCGGGCATGCCCCAGATGACACTGGTCGCCTCATCCTGGACGACAATTCGTCCGCCCGCCGCTTTGATCGCTTCGCAGCCCTTCAGGCCATCGACACCCATGCCGGTCATGACCACTCCGAACACCTGATTGCCATACTCTTCGGCGGCTGATCGGAACAGCACATCGGCGGCGGGGCGGCACGAGTTCTCCTGGGGCAGGGAGTTGGTGAGGGTATAACATGTCGTGCCGCGTCGCCGCACTCGCAGGTGAAAATCTCCGGGAGCGATCAACGCGGTGCCGGGTTCCAGCGGTTCACCGGACTGCGCCTCACGTACGCGAATGGCGCACTTATCGGAAAGCCGCTTGGCGAGCTGGGCGGTGAAGAACGCGGGCATGTGCTGCACGATGACAATGGGGACTGGGAAATTGGCTGGCAAGGCGGTGAGTACCGCCTCCAGCGCCACCGGGCCACCGGTCGACGTGGCGATGCACACGAGTTCGATGACGGGCAGGCCGAGCGGACTGACTCGGACCGGGGAAGCGTCTCTGACCGGAGAATCGTCTCGGACCGGGATCGGCACGACGGGCAGATGACTGCGTGTACTGCCCAGGGCTTTAATCTTCGGGAGGAGCTGCTCGCGGATCACGGCCAGGCCTGCCATCGCGCTGGAGGTTTGCGAGGGCTTCGTGACGAAATCCGAGGCCCCCCGCGCCAGGGCCTCAATTGTCACGGAAGCCCCGTCGGCGGTCAGCGAACTGAACATGATGACGGGTAGCCGAGCATCGCGGGTTCGCAAGGCAGCGACCGTCTCGATACCGCTCAGACCCGGCATTTCAACATCCAGAATCATCACATCCGGGCGGAGCGCGCCCAGCTTGTCCAGCGCCGACTGACCGTTCGATTCCGATCCCACGAGTTCCAACTGCGGATCCTCGCTGATGACTGTCTGCAAAATCATCCGGGCGACGACCGAGTCGTCCACGATCAGCACGCGAATGCGATGGTCAGCCACTGGGGATGGTCCTTTCACTCAGACACCGGAGAGGCCAGCCAGAATCCCTGCCTGCATGAGCTGCCTCAGTTGCGTGATCTCGTGAAACAAACAATCTATGCACTCTGGCCGTCTGAATCGAGCGAGTCGACACAAAGTCATCAGGTCTGGGAGGGATCACCGCCGGTCTCGATGCCCGTGACGCGCTCGTAAACCTCGGCGAGCGGCAACTCGATGCCGATCTCCGGGAGCGGAACAATGGCTTCCAAGCCGCGATACACTTCCGCGACGAATCCCCGTGGAGTCCGGCGGTGAATGGTGATCAAGGCGGAATCCGGCTCGACCAACACGTAGACCAGGAGGCTCGGAATGGCGAAGTACGCCTCCTGCTTTTCGGTCATGTCGATGCGGCGTGTCGACGGAGAGAGCACCTCGACGACCACAACCGGTTCATCATGAAAGGAGTCCTCGGGCGGATTTGGGCGGCAGACGACCGAGGTATCCGGGTAGTAGTAGCGGATCTGGGAACCCAAGCGGACGCGGACCTTGGTGTCGGAGTTGCAGGGGCGGCACGGACGCCCCCTCAATCGGGCATGCAAGGCACTGGTGATGTTCACGACGATGTCGTTGTGCTGATTCCCCGCCCCCGCCATCGCATGCACGATCCCGCCCAGATACTCGTGCTTCACCGTCGAAGTCAGTTCCCCAGCCAGGTAGTCCGCCTCGGAGATCAGTCGTGGCTTCTCAAGTGCAGTCATTGACGACTTTCTCATTCTGGGAAGAGTGGGAACGAGATCATGATAGCAAAGAAAAGCCCACCGGTGGCAACCGGTGGGCTTTGGCGACATGTGACGAAGACGAACTACTTCGCCGCTTCGATCTTCTTGATCTCCACATTCCGGAACTCCACCGCATCGCCGTGCCCGGCGAAACCGAAGAACCCGGACTTCAAGTCCTTGCCGGGGTGCGGGGAGTTGGCCATGAAGTCCTTGACCTCGGCCAGATCGCCGTTGAGGATCAGCGTGCCGTTGAGTTCGACTTTGATCTTCGAACCTTGGACGGTCACTTCCTGGAAGTTCCAGTCGCCGGTCGGACGTTGATAACCGCGCAGAGCGGCGATCATGCCATAGGCCGAGCCGTGGGCCTGCCGGGGATCGATGCTCTTATAATTCGCATGCTCGGTGTCGAGCACCTGCAACTCGCACATCCCCACATAGGCACAGTCCCCCGTCCCCGGATAGCGAATCGCCAAACCATTGTTCCCCGCGGGCGGCAGCTTGAACTCCAGCCGTGCCACGAAGTCCCCGTATTCGTCCTTCGTATGCAGCACGCCCCCCGTACCGGGCTTGCAGCGGATCGCACCGCCATCAACGACCTCATAGTTCTCGACCGCTCCGGCCCAGTTGGTGAGATCCTTCCCATTTGAGAGCGTCGTGAACCCGGTGTTGTGGTGCGAACGCAGAATCTCGTTCGCCTCGACCGAGCCGATCTCCCGCACCTTGATGTTCCGCCAGCGAATCTCCCCGCCGTGGGTTTGCAACTGGATCGGCCCGCGCTGCACGAGCGACGATTTGCGGTCCCAGTAGTTCTCCATGATCGCATGATCGACGATGTGCTTGCCGTTCAGCCAGACGCTGGTGCGGGTGCCGACCTGTTGAATCTTGAACTCGTTCCACTCGCCAAACGGCCGGTCGGCGATCTCGGTCGGGTCTTTGCCGGGAGCGCCGGGAGAGTTATTCCACAGCCCGCCGGAGCCTTTGTCCTGCCCATCGGAGAGCTTCTCGGCCTTGTGGTTCCAGATCTGCACCTGCGGGTTCGACTTCAGATAGATCCCGCTGTCCGCTTCGGGGATCGTCTTGTACTCGATCAGCAGTTCGTAATCCCCGTACTTCCCATCGGTCGTCAGGTACACCCCATGCCCGTCGTTGATCAGCTCCCCGTCCTTCGCGGTCCAATGGGCCTCCGCGTCCTTCTGCCACTCGGCCATCTTCGCGGCCCGCTCGGTCTCCGGCATCTCGGCCAGCTTGCGCGGGTCCAGCGTCGATTCGCCATGCCAGCCGGTCAGATCCTTCCCATTGAAGATCGACACGAACTCACTCGAAGCCGACTTCTCCTCACCAAACGACACAGCAGCGATCACCACCGACAGACAGAATCCAATCCAACCAGTTCGTTTCAAGGTCGACTCCTCAAGCTGTAGTTTTCAAATGAACCCGCAAGCTTCGCCCATGGGTCAGAGATCGAACGCATCAACGCCAATCGCTCCGTTGGCATCGTAGCGAGGGGCAGAGAGGCTGGCGAGCGAGCCGCCGGAGAGAGCGATCAGCGGTCAGCCAGACAGGTCAGCAGACACTCGCCAAATTCAACACCCACTACGGATGCCGTTGCGTCCTCGTTACGATTGAGGCCAGTTGGTCCTTGCCCCAGTGTCACTCCTTGGAATTCCAGCCATACGATACTTTGCAATGCGGCGACAAGCCCACTGGCCTCGATGGATCGCTGGGTACTTCCTCGGGCTGCTCGCGTTCTTGATAGCGATTCCCAGCCCAGCTGTAGATTGGCCGATGCGCGGCCTCAATCAGAGTCGGAATCCGGTGATCGACGGAGACATTGCCCAGATCGACTGGGAGTTCAAAACGAAACGGAACATTCGCTGGGAGGTTGATTTGGGGTATGTCAGCCACGGGGATCCAGTTATCTCGGGCGGGCTGGTGTGGGTTGGGAGTAACAACTCTGGCCGTCGGCTTCGCAATCCACTGCTCAAGGAAGATGCCAGCGTACTGCTGTGCTTCGATGAGCGGGACGGGAAGTTTCTCTATCAGTACCTTTCCCAAAGACTGCCCGAGGGAATGGAACAAGATTGGCCCGACGCCAGCCAGGCCGGTTCGCCGTTGATCGAAGGGGACAAGCTGTGGTTCTGCAACAATCGGTGTGAGGTGATCTGCCTCGACATCGCTCCACTGCTGGCCCGAACAGGTCAGCCGAGTGTGGTTTGGAAGCTCGACATGCGGAAACAACTCGGTGTCGTGTCGCGCGGGGTGATGCTCGGCAGCAATGTCGCTCAGTGTTCAGTCGCCCGGTATCGCGACTTGATCTACGTCAACACGACGAATGCGAAACATTACAACAAGATCCCCGCACCGGACGCTCCCAGTTTGATCTGCGTCGAAAAACAAACCGGCAAAGTGCGATGGCAGGACAACTCCCCGGGCAACAATCTCATCAATGTCCAGCACGGCAGCCCCTTGGTCGCCGAGATCGACGGGCACGCCCAGGTCATCATGGGACAAGGGGACGGCTGGGTGCGGGGGTTCGATGCTTTGACGGGAGACGTGCTGTGGAAGTTCGATATCAATCCAAAGAATTCAAAGAAGGCAAAGGGACCAACGCGTGACATCCCTTATCTGGTCGCTATGCCTGTGTTTTACGACGGTCGCATCTACTTCGCGTCAGGGCGGGAATACGAAAGCTGTGACGGTCAAGGGCGGCTATGCTGTGTCGATCTGACAAAGCGAGGAGATGTCAGCGAAGAACTCGTCGACACGACTGGCCAGATCCAGCCGAACCCCAATTCCGGCCTCATCTGGCAATACTATGGAGTCAGTGAGAAGGACGAAGAGCGGATGCACTGTACGCTCTCCAGCGTGGCGATTCACAAGGGGCTCGTGATTGCACCGGATACGTGGGGCGTCGTTCATTGTCTGGACGCGGTTACCGGAAAGCCCGTCTGGACCCACGAACTAAGAGATACACTTTTCGGTGCCCCTCTGATCGTTGGGGACACGATCTACATCAGCTCAGAAGCTGGGGTTGAACTCTTCGCACTGTCGAGAGAGAAGCGGCATATCGCTGATCGCTATGGGAGCAGTTCCTGCGAATCGTCTCCGGTCTATG